>JBDSXS010000305.1:0-4873 GCA_039926045.1 Ferruginibacter sp. | reverse complement strand
TACCTTATCCGTTTTTGCTTTGTGCAAAATATTGCGCAACTCAAAGCCCAGGCCACTTTTTGCCATCATCAATAAATTATGGCTGGGTTTACCGGGGGCCTGCTCCAGATACTTTGCGGTGTTGCCTCTAAAATGCACAATATCCATGGTTTCGTTTACTACCACACCAGCCGGTGTGTATTTAGTAAGCAAAATATCATCAGCTGTTTTTTGAAAGTCGGTGCGGAGGGGTTCGCTTTTGGAACTGTCGGAGGGGCGGTTCAAAATTTGTTCACTTCGCAGGCTTGCTACCTGTATAAACCTGCCGGGCACATCTTTACGGGTGTATAGCTTATCTGCTTTTTCCACAGCAGCAAAAAGATCGGGCACACCGCCCGTGGTTTCCGATTTGCCAAGCAATAAAAATCCTTTGGGATTTAATGCATAATGAAAAGTAGTTAATGCTTTTTTTTGCAGGTAAGGCTCCATATAAATAAGCACATTGCGGCAGCTTATACAATCCATCTTGCCAAAAGGTGGGTCTTTTAAAAAATTGTGGTGGGCAAACACACACATATCCCTAATGCTTTTATTTACCTGGTACCCGCCATTGCTTTTTGTAAAATATTCTTTCATGCGCTCCGGCGATATCCCATCTATTTCACTTTTTTCATAAAGGCCACTACGGGCTTTGGTAATGGCAGGTTCGCTAAGGTCGGTGCCAAAAATCTGTATTCTTTCATGGTTGTCGCCTAAAAATTCTTTAAAACATATAGCAAAAGAAAAAACTTCCTGGCCTGTACTACAGCCCGCCACCCATACCCGGGTTATTTCGCCGGGTATTTTATTTTTTATAATTGCAGGGAAAACAGTATCGCATAAATTATCAAATACTTTTTTATCCCTGAAAAAAGAAGTTACCGGTATCAGCATATCCTGGTATAACAGGTCCTGCTCGAGGTTATTTCCTCTTAAAAATTTAAGGTAGTCACCTGTTTCTTCGTTTTTGTTTACTACCATCCGGCGCAATATCCTGCGGCGTATGGTGGTTTGTTTGTAATAGGTAAAATCTACCCCCTTGCGAATGCGCAGCAGCGAAAGTATTTGTTTAAAAATATCTTCCTCCTGCTTGGGAATGTTTTGCAGTTCCTCATCACTCAGTATGGTTTTATTAATTATTTCTAATAATTTTTTGGGTATTTCCTGCGGCGGCAAAATAAAGTCAACCACACCGGCCTGCACGGCACTATGGGGCATACCTTCATATTCTGCCGATGCTTCGTCCTGTGCAAACGTAATACCGCCATGGTCTTTAATGGCCTTCAATCCCTGTGTGCCATCCGATGCTGTGCCTGATAATACCACGCCTATAGCATGCTCCTGGTGCACTTCTGCCAGCGATGTAAAGAAAAGATCAATAGGCAGGTTGCGTTCTGTATTACTTTTGACAGGGCGGGGTTTAAGCAGTAAAACACCATCCGTGGCCACCATCATTTTGTTGCTGGGGATAACGTAAATATGATCGGGGTGTACTTTTATATCATCCGTAATTTCCAATACCGGTAGTTTGGTAACTTTTTGCAGCAGCTCGGGCAGCAGGCTTTCGTGTTTGGGGTCTAAATGCTGTACCAGCACATAGGCCATGCCTGAGTCTTCGGGAATAGCTTTCAGTAATTTTTTAAAAGCATCAAGCCCGCCTGCCGATGCACCAATGCCCACCACCGGAAAGATGTTGGGAGATTTGATGGGTGGTTCATCTGTTTTTTTAACGGTATTCTTTGCTTTCATTTAAATATTATTAAAAGTAACTTTTTACTTTAACAATTTTATTTATTCTGTATCATTTCCTTTGTTTGGTGGTTATCGGCAGGTATCCCGATCTCTTCGAGGGGGCTCCTTCTTTTATCTTTCAATTTTTTAAAATGCGTAGGGGTGAGGCCGGTCATTTTCTTGAACTGGTTTGATAGATGTGCAACACTGCTGTAATGCATTTTCCAGGCAATTTCTGTGATGTTCAGTTCGCCATAAATGATCAGTTCTTTTATACGCTCTATTTTATGGGAGATCATGAACTGCTCGATGGTAGTTCCCTGTACTTCAGAAAATAAATTGGCCAGGTAAGTATAATCGTGTTTTAGTTTTTCACTTAAATAGTGAGAGAAATTTATTTTGATCACTTCTTCATTGTGATGAACCGTCTCTATGATCACATTTTTTATTCTTTCGATCAGTACCGAACGTTTATCATCCATTAGTTCGAGGCCGGAGTTGAATAAACCTGTTTTGAGCTGTTCATGCTGTTCGGGCGTTATCTTTTCCATGATCTCCACTTCGCCCAGTTCAACAACAATAAAATGAAGCCCGAGTTTTTTAAGTTCTTCTTTAACCGCCATTTTACAGCGGGCGCTCACCATATATTTGATATGTAATTTCAAGAGAAATAATTTTTGATGAGTACTTACAAAGTTGCACAGCTTTAAAGGGCAATTATTACAGAACTTTGAAAAATAGTTGCACAATTCACACATTGAGCACTATTGGTTGCCTCATTTACCTAAGACGGGACTTAATAAACCAGCAGCGTTGAAATTTGTAAATAAATGTCTATACTATACAATATACCAAAAAAACCTGGTAACGCAGGTAAAATAATTGCCGCAGGAAGTAAAAAAAATGGTTCGTAAAATACGAACCATTCGATATATAGATCTTAAAACGGGAATTGCTGTTATGTTGCTTTGTCCTTTGTATTCCTGACCAGGCTGATGCCGGAAAAAAAGAAGATACCTCCCAACACGGCTGAAAAAATAATGGCTTTTATATTCCTGGTGCCTTCTCCGCCATTCATAAAACTAACACCTGCATAAATAAGGCCCACTATGCCTAAAAGGGATAATATAATTCCAAGCACACGTTTTTCCATGATCAATTTGTACAAAAACCAATCCTGTTTTAAGGGCCCCCGGTTCAATGTGTGAATGATGTAATAAATGACCATAATTATGTAATGCTCACAAGTTTTATACAAAATATCTTTGCACAGGTTATCATAATCACAAACATGCACTCACCAAACAACTTAATACCTGCAGGCAGTATGGCATGGATGTTGCCTTAGGAGGTTAAATCAAAAAAACTAAAATGAAAAAGACACAATTATTGATTGCAGCTGCTGTAATATCTATAGGATTTACCGCATGTCAAAACAAAACAGAACAAACCACTACACGTGAAGTGGATGTATATAACTCATACGTTGATTCTGTTGAAAATCTTACACCGGTTTATACAACCGAATACTGGACAGCCATTGATAATGGCTACCAGGAAAGAATGATGAGGGCAGAAAAAGATTTGGCAAACTTTACGGCTGAGGAAAAAGCCCGGTATGAAGCAAGCAAAGCAAGATATGCTACATTAAAAGCAAACTATGAACTTAAGCTAAAAGAAAATGCAGCAACTCCTATGACTGCTACATCAAACTACAGGCAGATACTTCGTAACAGGTTATTTGGGGAAGGAAAGATCGGCGATGATATGAAGTTCTCATTTGTAACAGCGGATAATATCCGTGCTGTATATCAAAATTTTGTTGATGTTGTTTCTGATAACAAGAATAATTATACCAGGGAAGATTGGGATGAGATCAATGTATTGTATGAAGCACTGGATACCCGGAAAAATGCAGTTGAAAAAGATCTGGCAACTAAGGACAATCTTGTGATCGCCAAGTTGAAGATAAAATATGCGGCTATTAATGCCACACACCGTGGTGGTACAAAAGTGAAAGAGAACGCCGAAGCAAAGCAATAAGCATGTAGAATTATAATTTTGGAAAGAACGTTTCAGGAAACTGAAGCGTTTTTTTTGATAAATACCTACCTGCAAAAAAGCCATTATACGGAAGATCTGTATAAGCAATACCGCAAACACCTTGGGGGCTTCAGGTACAGGCTTTTGCTGGAATCACAGAAACTTGTAGTACCGGTCATTGTAAAAAAAATGCTGCATTTTAAAGATATCCAGTGGCTGAGATCCTTTGTCCCGGTTTATAAATTCAGCCGTACATTAAAACTTGACGGCTTGATAAAAGGGGTCATTCTCCCGGCAAAATACATGGCTGAAATAAAAGCTTTGGATATAAAAGGGTAAACAAGTTGCAGGATTCATTTATTTTTGATCATCAGTATATTCAACTAAAATAAATTTTCATGGATAATAGCATCACCAAATTAGAACCCACAGCATTGTGGCAAAATTTTGCAGCACTGAATGCAATACCCAGGGCATCCAAAAAAGAAGAGGCTGTTATTCAGTCCATGATGGACTTTGGAAAAAAGCTGAACCTGGAAACCCACAAGGATGATGTGGGTAATGTGATCATTAAAAAACCGGCATCAGCAGGCATGGAGAATAAGCAAACGGTTTGTTTGCAAAGCCACCTGGATATGGTGCATCAAAAAAATGCAGATACCGATTTTGATTTTGCCAAAGAAGGCATCAATATGATCATAGAAGATGATTGGGTTAAAGCAAAAGGCACAACGCTGGGCGCCGATAACGGAATAGGCGTTGCTTCCATCATGACCATTCTTGCTTCTGATACCATTGCCCATCCTGCCATTGAAGCGCTTTTTACCATAGATGAAGAAACCGGTATGAGCGGTGCACTCGGTTTAAAAGGTGGGTTGCTGGATGCTGATATCTTATTGAACCTGGATACAGAAGATGATGATGAGTTAACCATTGGCTGTGCCGGTGGTATTGATGTGAGCGCTATTGGAAATTATCAAACAGAAAAAACGGGAGCTGATGTTGCTGCATTTCGCATTACTGTAAAGGGCCTCACGGGCGGGCATTCGGGTATGGATATTTATAAAGGAAGAGCTAATGC
>JBDSXS010000304.1:0-19975 GCA_039926045.1 Ferruginibacter sp. | reverse complement strand
TGCTCATGTTGGAAAAGGGAAAAGAAGTTTTTGAGGCATTGAAGCAAAACGGGGTTCTGGCAGATTGGCGTGAGCCGAATGTGATACGTATCGCTCCTGTTCCTTTATACAATTCATTTGAAGATGTGTGGAAATTTGGAGAAATTGTAAAGCTGATTTTAAATAAAGATTAATGGAAAAGAAAAATACTATAATCATCGGGGCTGGTTTGGTGGGTTCACTCCTTTCCATTTACTTATCAAAGCGTGGCTACAAAGTAAAAATTTATGAACGTCGTGCCGATATGCGGAAAGAAGATATGGTGGCAGGACGTTCAATCAACCTGGCATTAAGTGACCGTGGCATTAAAGCACTGGAAGAAGTCGGCCTTATGGAGGAGATCAGGAAAATATGCATTCCCATGCACGGCAGGTTTATGCACAATGCAGATGGAACTACTGCTTACCAACCTTACGGTAAAGAAGGACAATTCATTAATTCAGTTTCCCGTGGCGAACTGAATTGCAGGTTGATGGAGCTAGCAGAACAAAACGGTGCAGAAATTATCTTCAATCAAAGATGCGAAAGCATTGACTGGAGTAAAAATGAATTACATTTTCAAAACGCTTCTTCCGAACAACGAACAACGATCAACGGTCAACTTATCATTGGCAGCGATGGCGCTTTTTCTGCCGCCAGGCTTACGCATCAGTTGCAACACGACCGTTTTCAGTATAATCAATACTACATTGACTTTGGGTATAAAGAATTAAATATCCCGGCAGGGGAGAATGGAAGTTTTTTATTGGAAAAAAATGCATTACATATCTGGCCCCGGGGCAATTATATGATGATCGCTTTACCCAATATCGATGGCAGTTTTACCTGCACACTTTTCTTTCCTTTTGAAGGTGAAGCTTCTTTTGCATCACTGGATACAAAAGAAAAAGTGAGATCATTTTTTGAAAAGACATTCACTGATGCAGCACCAGTAATGCCAACATTGGAAGAAGATTTTTTTAATAACCCAACTGGCTCTTTGGTCACTGTAAAATGTTTTCCCTGGATAAGGAAGGATAAATTTGCATTGATCGGTGATGCGGCGCATGCTATGGTTCCTTTCTTCGGACAAGGGATGAACTGCGGTTTTGAAGATTGCTCCGTTTTAAATGGCCTCATTGATAAGCACAGTGAGAACTGGGCTGAGATACTTACCGAATACCAAACATTAAGAAAACCCGATGGGGATGCCATTTGCGACCTGGCACTTAATAATTTTGTAGAAATGAGGGATAAAGTTGCTGACCCTAAATTTTTATTGCAAAAGAAAATTGAAGCTGCATTCAGCAAAAAATATCCCGGTAAATGGATCCCTTTATACAGCCAGGTAACATTCAGTCCGCAGATACGATATAGCGAAGCACTTGTTAGCGGGCGAAAACAGGAAGCTATTATGCAACAGGTAATGGAATTGCCTGACATTGAGAACAGGTGGCAGGATGAAGAGATCGAAAAATTGATATTGGAAAAAATCAAGGGCTAAAGCCCATTAAATTCATATCATGCGATCCCGGCCCTAAAGGGCCGGGCGATTCAAAGATTTGCGAAGCTGAATTGCCCTGGCCATCTGAATTACCTGGCCTTCTGAATTACCCTGGCCTTCAGGCCAGGGAGAAAAAATATAAAAACCAACCGGGCTTTAGCCCACTAAACAAATATGTACAAATTCTCTCACTACACCGAACAGGACCAGGAAAAAGTAATGGCCTTTATCAAAGAAAATTCCTTTGCCCTAATTACCGGCATTGGAGAACGCCATCCTGTAGCAACACAAATTCCTTTAGCTATTAAACTAAAGGATGACAAAATATTCCTGGAAGGACATATGATGAGAAAGACCGATCATCACCTGGCTTTTGAAAAGAATAATAATGTATTGGTGCTTTTTACCGGCCCGCATTGCTTTGTAAATGCCAACTGGTACACAGAGCCAGGCGTTGGGTCCACATGGAATTATATGACGGTGCATGCAAAAGGAAAGATCAGTTTTTTTGATGAAGAAGGCACACGCAATGCTGTTAAGGCCCTCAGCGATAAATATGCAGGAACTTCAACCCCGGCATCTTTTGATCACTTACCCAAAGACTATATTGACCATATGGTAAAGGCCATTGTAGGTTTTTCTATTGAAGTAGAAAAGCTCGACAATGTTTTTAAGCTGAGCCAGAACAGGGATGAAGCATCTCAAAGAAATATCATTGAAGAACTGATGAAACGTGGAGATGAGAATTCCAGAATGATCGCCAGGGAAATGATCAGGAGAATAGATTGAGACGTTAACTTTGCCACATGACAAGAAAACAACTGGTTCAGCAGATACAATTAAAAAGGTCCTACCTCTGTGTTGGACTGGATACCGACATTACTAAAATACCAAAGCATTTACAGTCACATCCCGATGCTGTTTTTGAATTCAATAAACAGATCATAGATGCTACCCATGATCTTTGTGTGGCCTATAAGATAAACACCGCATTTTATGAAGTCATGGGATCGAAGGGTTGGGATACCATGGAAAAAACGGTGAATTATATTCCCAAAGACCAATTCATTATTGCAGATGCCAAACGTGGCGATATTGGCAATACATCAACCCAATACGCCAAAGCTTTTTTTGAAACGCTGGATTTTGATGCCATTACAGTGGCTCCATATATGGGCGAAGACAGTGTAAGGCCTTTTTTAGAATTTAAAAATAAATGGGCCATTGTTTTGGGATTAACAAGTAATACTGGTAGTAAAGATTTTGAACAACAAAGATTGGTTGGTGGGGACACCAACCAAGGTGATCAGAGGCTGGTTCGTGAACACACGAACCAGGGCGAAGGCAGTGAAGAATATTTATACGAAACTGTTTTAAAAAAAGTAAGTAGCTGGGGAACAAATGAAAACCTGATGTTTGTTGTTGGAGCAACCAAGGCCAGCGACCTGGAAGATATCCGTAAAATAATTCCTGATCATTTTTTATTGGTGCCCGGTGTTGGCTTCCAGGGAGGAAGCCTGAAAGAAGTCAGCAAATACGGTATGATAAAAGATACTTCGACTACCGCTCACACTTCGACTGTCGCTCACACTTCGACTGTCGCTCAGTGCGGACTTTTAGTAAATGCAAGCCGGGCTATTATCTACGCCAGCGAAAAAGAGGATTTTGCAAAAGAGGCCAGGGCGATTGCACAGGAATACCAATCTGAAATGGCGACATATCTTACATAGCAAGAAAGATCGTTGAATATGAATGATCATACTCCCCTGTTTATTTTTCCTGCTTTCATGACTGAATCAATGATCTCTTGAATTTCGTGTGGTCTTCTTGTGCCTATCAGCAAAAGTTTCCCATCAGTAAATTGAAGTTGCAATCCTTCATTACCCGAAGCCGAAGTATTGATCGCCTTCCCGGCTTTTGGTGTACCGCTGCGTATCCCCCATCCTCCAAATTCAAGAAAAGAATCGTATTCCCTCATATATGCATCTCTCAATTCATGCCATTCAATTATTGTTTCTTTAAACTGAAAAGGATAAAACCGGTAATAAATTCCGGTATCAGTAATTTTTGTTTTTAACCTGATCGACATTAAAAGAAACAAAACAAGCAGCAGAAATAACTCAACGATCACTAAAATATGATCCGGTGCCGGTTTGGGTCCGAATGGTTTACCCAGGATTATTTGCTGCACAATGGCATATAGGAAAAGAATATTCAGCGCTGCCACGCCGACCCATGCCCACCAGGTCTTAAACCGCTGTACCTCTTTAAAATCGATCCTGTTCATGACTTATAATTCCTTTAAAATTGCTTCTTCAAGTCTAACTGCCCATTTGGTATACTCTTTTCCCGCAGGGTGCAATCCATCTGCAGCCAGGAACTCCGTATTATTCGCATCTTCCCTTTGCGAGTTTGTAATGTTTATAAAATTGGTATGAAATTCTTTTGCCGAGGTTTCGCATATGTAATTATATGCATCAATTTCTTTGGCAACCTGTTTCCTGTCTCTGCCTTCAGCAAAAGGAGTAACTCCCCAATCGGGGATACTCAATATAAAAACGCGGTAAGCTTTATTACCGGCAAATTGAATAGCTTTTTGTAACAGGTGTTCAAACTCAATTTTAAATTCAGTTGCGCTGCGGCCGCGGTATTGATTATTTACACCAATAAGCAGCGATACAATATCATAGGTCTCTAAAACAGCGGTGTTTTCAATAGCATTGCTCAATTCATCTGTTGTCCACCCGGTTTTGGCAATGATCTCTGCCGCATAAAATGCAGATCCGGTTTTTCTTAACAATTGTACAGTTTGATTGGGAAAGTTTTCGGCAAAAGCTACCTGTTCACCAATGGTGTAACTATCGCCAAGGGCCAGGTAAGAATAGTTTATCATGTTGTTGCAGCTAATTTTTTTATCCAGTTTTTACAGATCAATAAAGGTATGATACCCAGTATTCCAAAGCTACAATCAATTACGATGTGAAAAATGGGGATCTGCCTGATGGGCCCTGCGATCAATGCAAGCGGAAGAACAGCAACACAGCAGATGATCTGCCAGTCAATGATCCAGATATTTTTTACAGGATCTTTCAATGGCCCGATAAAAGACAAGGCAATAACAAAATGAGCAAAAGCCAGCCAGTCGTATCCATAAGCCAGGAAGGGATATTTGTTATTGGTATCTGCCAGTGCATGATAACAGGTTTGCAACCAGTCACCCAATTTTTGAGGCATCATGTCTTTATACTGCATCAGCCAGTGTAAGCCTGTTTCTGCGGGCATGGCTGTAGCACCACTTATGATCAATGCAAACATAAAGAACAAGATCAGCAGGCGGATCTTTGTTATTAATTTCATGCGCTAAGTTAATTCTCTTTTAGAGGTACACCTGATTTAAAACTTCCTGTTTCTGCAGTCCACCAGGGATGTATATCATATGCAAGCCTTCCTGCAATGAAAGCAGGATCAGTTACCAGCAATTTTTCAACTTCTTCTTTTGTTTCACAATCAAAAATAAAAATACCCTGCCAATCACCATCATCGCCAAAAGGCCCTGCTACTTTTAGTTTACCTGCATAATATAACCGGCTGATATTTGCCATATGCCCTTCCTGTATCCTGGCAGCAGAAGCAGAATCCTGGCTGCGGTTGGCTCCTTTGGTGAGCATTACAAACCAATATTGTTTCACACGGGCTGCCGGTTTTTTTTCGTTTGGGTTAGCCCCGTTTTGAGCAGCAAGATCGTTTATCCCGGCCATTGAAATTATTATGGTTACCAGCAAAATTCTTATCATCTGTTTCATTTTTAATATTTCTATAAAAATACAAAAGGCCTGTAAATAAATTACAGACCTTTTATTATTCATGGCTATACTTTGCTTAAGAAGTCCTGGATTTGTTCTTTGATTTGTTTTTATCTTTCATATCATCCGGGCCCGGTTCTCCTAAAATAACATTACCAAAACTGGTATTTATTTTGATCTGTATGTTCCCACTTCCTGATCTGCCGCTGTATTTGTAATCAAATTTTGGGCTGCGGTCATCCTTATCTTCATCATCCCCATCAAATTTTATAGCTGTCCGGTTTTTTAAACTGCCGAAGCTCGTGTTGATGATATAGGAAGCCGACAGATCTGCAGAGGGCTTTAAATTTAAACTGGAGTAAGAAGCTTTGGCATCTAAACCGGTAAGGCTATTATCCACGTTCATGATAACATTCGTACTAAACTCTACGTTCATCTTGATATTACCTGATAGCTTTCCAAGGGTTGAATTTGAATACTTGATAACAAGATTACCGTTATTGATACCTTCAATTTTTGTTTTGCCAAATTCTACCTGTATCGATTTAACATTGGAGAGGTTACCAGCAGTTAAAGAGCCGAACTTGCTCACCAGTTCCACTTCTCCCCTGTAATCAGGAATAGCAGTGGCGCCGAATTCATTTTCCACATGTAATGGATTGTTTGCCGGCATGTAAATGCTGTAATCAATTGACATACTGCTTTTCTCATCCTTGGTATTGTTAATGTCTTTCATTTTTGTTTCAAAAGAGATCCCCCTACTGTTCTTTTCATCGGATACAGAGATCCTGTCGATCATTTTTTGTGCAAGCGTCTCAGAATTAGCAGATACTTCAATACTCACGTCTACTTTTATTTCATTTTTATCCCAGGTATGTATCTCTACCTTTCCGAATGAATTATCGATATTCAGTTTATCAGATGAAGAGACATTGTATGTTTTGTTAACCGACTTGGTCTTTACAAAAGCATACTTTTTTTTGTTGTCGTTGTTATTATCGTTTCTATTGTCATTCTTATCATCCTGGGCAAACCCGGTTGCCTGTATAAGGAATAATAAGGACAATGCGATCTTAAATACTTTGATCATTTTTTTCATGGCTATACTTTTTTGATTCTTTAATTTGATGAATGATGTTTAATTGCTGATTCAATACATTCAGCTGCAGCTGTAGGTTTTGAATCATGGCTTCCAACAGCATCTCCCTGTTGGGTGTGGCGCTGAGTTGGTTTTTAAGGGTATTGTATGAACTGTCCAATTGGTTAATGGCTGAGTTGAACTTCTGGTAGAGTTCGGGTTGTTCTTTGGCAAGCATTTTCAATTCTTCCTGCTTTATGTCGATTAGTTTCACGAACTGGCTCATTGTAGCATATTCTTCAGGGGCCAGTTTCTTAATATCAGGTTCATTGACTGCAACAGTTGTAACTGATACATCTTTTTTAATAGCTATTAAATAAACACCTGAAGCAATGATCAACATGGCTGCTGCTGCCATGCTCCATTTATAAAGCGGTGTAAGTATGAATTTCTTTTTTTTCTTTGGAGAAAAAGAGGCTTCAATGTTTTCCCATACTTTATCAGAAGGGGTTTCATTATCAAATGCCTTGCGGTTATCCCAAATAAATTTTTTCAGCTTATTGCTCATGATCCTTCTTTTAAAAATTGTAATAGTTTTTGTTTCGCCCGCATGTATTGTGTACGTGTTGTTGATTCAGCCACGTGCAGTATCTCTGCTATCTCTTCATGATCATACCCTTCAATCAAATACAGGTTTAAAACGGTACGGTATCCATCGGGTAATTTCATGATCCCTTTTTTAACCGCATCAACCTGTAAGCTTATTTCAACTTCATCAATCGTTGTTTCACCCGCATGATCATAACCTGTAACCTGTTCTATATCCACCAGGTCGATCTTTCCTTTTTTAAGCTGGTTGATGGCCCTGTTGATACAGATCTGTTTAAGCCAGCCCCCGAAACTGGTACGGTATTCAAAACGTTCCAGGTTTTTAAAAGCTTCGATAAAACTCTCCTGCAATACATCTTCGGCTTCGGCGGTATTATTCAATAAACGCAGACAGGTATTGTACATGGCTTTTGAATAACGCAGGTATAACTCCTTATACCCAAGTGTATCACCTCTCAGGCAGCGTTCTATCAGTTCATCCCGTTGTGGCAATACAGCTAGTTCCAAAAAATCAAGGTTTTAATAGTTAGAGACAAGGCTTTTTCGGCAATGTTGCACATTTTTAAAAATATTTTATTTTTTATCTCCGATAGCGGCTTTTAGTTCTGGCGGGGTTTAGTGAGATCCTTCACAAAAAACAAAAAATTTGCTTCTGATTTAACGTATTTATATTTGCGGTTAAGATGCTGCCCTAAGTGGCACTATAAAAGCTGAATGCTGGTATTCAATGCACGGATCAACGGATTAACTAATTAACGGATTAACTATTAAACAATAACAATGGCTGCTAAAACAGACAATTTTCAATCTCCCGATTATTTTAATGTAGACGAATTACTGTCCGACGAACATAAACTCATTCGTGAAAGTGTTCGCAATTATGTAAAAAAAGAGATCTCGCCTATTATAGAAGATTACGCCCAGCGGGCTGAGTTTCCCCAACAGATCGTAAAACAAATGGGCGACCTGGGTTGCTTTGGTCCAACTGTGCCGGAAAAATATGGCGGCGGCGGACTGGATTATATCAGCTATGGCTTAATGATGCAGGAGCTTGAACGTGGCGACAGTGGTGTGCGGTCAACAGCAAGTGTGCAGGGCAGCCTGGTGATGTTTCCTATTTATCAATATGGCAGCGAAGAACAACGCAATAAATATTTACCCAAACTGGCAAGTGGCGAATGGCTCGGTTGTTTTGGTTTAACCGAGCCCAATCATGGCAGCGACCCCAGCAATATGCTGAGTAATATTAAAGATGCCGGTGACCATGTAATTTTAAATGGTGCCAAAATGTGGATCAGCAATGCACCTTTTAGCCAGGTGGCTGTGGTTTGGGCAAAAGATGAAGCGGGAGATATCCGGGGTATGATCCTGGAAAGAGGCATGGAAGGTTTTAGCACGCCAACCACACATGGCAAATGGAGCCTGCGTGCCAGTGCAACGGGTGAACTCGTTTTTGATAATGTAAAAGTTCCCAAAGAAAATATTTTTCCAAATGTAAAAGGTTTGAAAGGCCCGCTGGGTTGTTTAACAAAAGCCCGTTACGGTATTGCCTGGGGTGCCATTGGCGCTGCCATGGATTGTTATGATACCGCTTTGAATTACAGCAAGGAAAGAATACAGTTTGGAAGGCCCATTGGTGGATTCCAGCTACAACAAAAAAAGCTGGCCGAAATGGTTACTGAAATTACCAAAGCACAATTATTGAACTGGCGGCTTGGTGTTTTAATGAATGAAGGAAAAGTTACACCTCAACAGGTAAGCATGGCCAAAAGAAATGCCTGTGAAGTGGCTACAAATATATGCAGGGATGCCCGCCAGATGTTGGGCGGAATGGGCATTACAGGAGAATACTCCGTAATGCGCCACATGATGAATTTAGAAAGTGTAATTACTTACGAAGGTACGCATGATATTCATTTGCTGATCACGGGGATGGATGTGACGGGGTTGAATGCATTTAAATAAAAGCCTCCCCAAACCCCTCCGAAGGAGGGGCTTTAGAATCTGATATTTATTGATTCTTTTTGATTTTTTAGTAAAGCATAGTTTTAATTAATAAAATAAACTACAAATTATGAGTAACCAAAGTTCCCCCTTCGGGGGCGGAGGGGGCCGGATTTCCGTCATCGGCGCAGGAACCATGGGAAACGGTATTGCCCATGTATTTGCACAGGCTGGTTTTAAAGTAAACCTGGTTGATGTAAATCCTTCGCAATTGCAAAGGGCCATGGATACCATTAATAAAAACCTTGACAGGCAACTTACCAAAGGAACGATCACCGAAGAACAGAAAAGATCAACACTGGCAAATATTGCTGTTTCCTCAATTATTGGCGAAGGTGTAAAAGATGCACAGCTTGTTGTGGAAGCTGCCACAGAAAATGTAGAACTGAAATTATCGATCTTTGAACAAATGGATACCTATGCACCGCCAGGTTGTATCCTGGCAACAAATACATCTTCTATTTCTATTACAAAAATTGGGGCAGTTACACAAAGGCCGGGCCATGTAATTGGTATGCATTTTATGAACCCGGTGCCGGTGATGAAATTAGTGGAAATAATAAATGGGTATGCAACCAAAAAAGAAGTTACCGAAACAATTGTTGAATTAAGCAAACAACTCGGCAAAACCCCCTGCGCAGTAAATGATTACCCCGGCTTTATTGCCAACCGCATTTTAATGCCGATGATCAATGAAGCCATTTATAGTTTATATGAAGGTGTTGCAGGTGTTGAAGAAATTGATACCGTAATGAAACTGGGCATGGCACACCCGATGGGACCTTTACAATTAGCCGATTTTATCGGGCTGGATGTTTGTTATTCTATTTTAAAGGTATTACAGGATGGTTTCCGTACTTCCAAATATGCACCATGCCCTTTGCTGGCAAATATGGTGATGGCAGGAAAACTGGGTATAAAAAGTGGTGAAGGATTTTATACTTATACCGCAGGCTGCAAGGACCTGGTGGTAAGTGAAAGGTTCAGGAAGTAACAGCTAACTGTAAATATTGATGAATCAATATGATGTCATCATCATCGGTGCAGGCTCTACGGGCCTGATGGCTGCCAATCACCTGGCAAGGTTCAACATTAATTTTTCAATTGTATATCGCCCCGTTAGCATACCAGGATGTATATCTTGTGTAAAAAAACATCCGTCGCCCGGTCAATTCCAAAAATTAAATTTCTACCTTAACTACTGCACTTAACTGCTGCTGAATACACTTTGTATCCTAATTTTTAAATATGGACAGAAAATACTGGGAAACGATCGCTCCCACATACGACACCGAAATATTTGATGTATTGCAAAACGATACTTCAGGCAGTATTGTGGCAGCTGTTGAAGAAATGGCTTCTCCTGATAAAACGGTAATTGATATCGGCTGTGCCATAGGCAAATGGATACCGGTGCTGGCACCAAAATTCAAACACGTTATTGCAGCAGATATCTCTGCCAAAAATTTACAGATCGCAAAAGAAAGATTTACTGAATATGATAATGTAGAATACCTGCGAATGGATATGTCGGCTGATGAGCTTACCGTAACACCCTGCGATGCTGCCATCTGCATCAATGCCATCCTTACCGATTCACTTGAAAAAAGGATCAATTTCTTCCAATCGCTTTCACTTTGCTTAAATGCGGGAGGCCAGCTGGTGCTGGTAGTTCCTTCGCTGGAATCTAAATTGTATACCAATATTATAGCCGACCGCTGGAATGTAGATGATGCCGACAATGATAAAGACCCTGCAGCTAAAGAAGCCATTCAAAAAGTAAACAATATCAAACAGGGCGTTACTGATATTGATAATGTGCCTACCAAGCATTATTTAAAAGAAGAACTGGAGTTACTGCTCACATTAGAGGGTTTTCAAGTGAACCTGATCAAAAAAATAAATTACGACTGGACAACTGAATTTCACAAACCACCTAAATGGCTGAAAGGTCCTTATCCCTGGGATTGGATGTGTACGGCTATCAAAATTCCCTGATTTTCCTTTATTTTAAGAAAGTATATACAAGCAAATAAGTATTTTATTATTTTACCAGACTCAATTTATCTACAAACAAAACACTTTTATTATGAAAAAACTTTTTTCTACGGTGATCATTGCCGCCACAGTATTTACGGCTTGTAACAGCAAATCAGAGAAGGCTACAACCGATAAAGATGCAACGTCCACAACCACTACCGAAGCTGCTACACCCGCTGCAGCTGACCAGAGCACACCAAAAGGTGTAGCCGACATTATTTTTGCTGCTGCCCAAAGCGGTGATTATAGCAAACTACCAGGCGTGTGCGATGCCTCTTTGGACACAGATGGCGACGCCAAACATATTTGCGATGTAACTAACGGAGATGATGCTTTAAAGTCACAATTCAAAGAATATTTTTCAAAAGGTACGGTTACCGGTGAACCCATAATTGAAGGGGATAATGCAAAACTTGATATTATGTTCGGACCCGATGGCACCAAAAAAGAAACTTTTAATATGATGAAAAAAGATGGGAAATGGTACCTCACTAGTTTCTAAGGCGAATACTATTATTTATGGCAAAAAAAGAAAAAGCAATTGACACATACATTGCCAAATCGGCTGATTTTGCAAAACCTATTCTAAACCACATTAGGGCACTGGTACATAAAACCTGCCCTGATGTGGAAGAAAAAATGAAATGGAGTATGCCATTCTTTGATTACAAAGGCGAGATGCTGTGCCATATGGCTTCATTTAAGCAACATGCTGTAATGGGTTTTTGGAAAGCCTCGCTGATGAAAGATTCCATACTGGTTGAAAATGCCAGATCAGAAACAGCCATGGGGCATTTGGGCAGAATAGGTTCACTAAAAGACATGCCACCTGATAAAAAAATAACAGCCTGGATAAAAGAAGCCATGCAGCTTAATGATAAAGGAATAAAGCTTCTGGCAAAAGCAAATGCTGCAGATAAAAAAGAATTGATCATCCCCGATTATTTTATCAAAGCAATCTCCAGGAATAAAAAAGCAAAACAGGTTTTTGAAAATTTTGCTTACTCACATAAAAAAGAATATGTGATGTGGATCACCGAAGCAAAGACGGAAGAGACCAGGAATAAAAGAATGGAAACAGCTTTGGAATGGATAGCTGAGGGCAAAAGCAGGCTATGGAAATATGAAAAAAAATAAACTTTTTATAACTGATCGCCCCGACATTGCCAAAGTTTTAAATTTTGGCAATGTTATTTTACGCTATTTCTTCTTTGCCACCAATGTATAGGAATGGTCAATCATTTCTTTTAATTGCTTTGCAGATAACCTGCCCCCGACAATGATCGTATTCCAGTGCTTTTTATTCATGTGGTAACCGGGCAAAACAGATTCGGGATATTCTTCTCTTAATTCAATGGCTTTATCCGGATCGCATTTTACATTGAACTGAAGGGGGGAGCTTTCCAATCCGGCCAAAAAGAAAATTTTATCGTTTACTTTAAACACAAGCGTGTCTTCTCCAAACGGGAAACCTTCTGTTACGGAAGGCTTTTGTAAAATATATTCACGAATGGTTTCTATATTCATTGGCTGATGGTCTTTTTTGCTTCTTCCAGTTTTTTTCCGATCTGGCCGGTAAGTATATGCCAGAACATCACGAAATCACTGGCCAGGCTATACAATGGATAAGTAAATGTTGCAGGTTTATTCTTCTCAATAAAATAATGGCCTACCCAGGCAAAGCCATAACCGCAAACCGGTATCAGTGCCAGCATCCACCATTTTTGCAGAACGATGGCAACAATCAAAATGACAAGCAGTCCGGCGGTGCCCAGAAAATGTAAGGTACGGTTTGTCAGGTCGCCATGCTCTGTCAGGTAGTATGGATAAAAACTCCAAAAGTTTTTATACTTTTTTTCTGTTGCCATAAAATTGTTTTTAGAAAATTACTAAATCCATATTTATTATCCGGTTTTTTTTACAGTCACCTGTTGCAGGTCATTCAACCTATACAAAACTTCATCCAGGCGGTTTTTAGGAACGCCTGCCTGGATATTACAGAACAGCTGCATTTCGTTGGCATAAATGGTACAGTTATACTGCTTCATTACCATCATGACTTCATTCATTTGTGTATAATCAAATTCAATGGAATAGTTTACTTCGATCTGTTTTTCAACCAGCGGCGTGATCTGTAAGGCCAGCGCAGTTGCTGTTTTATATGCATTGATCAAACCAGGTACTCCCAACATGGTGCCTCCCCAGTATCTTACAACAACCACTGCTACATTGGTTATTCCTTTGCAGTCGATCTGGCCAAGTATGGGTTTACCAGCCGTGCCTGCGGGTTCGCCATCGTCGGATGAGCGGAAATTATTTGCATCGGTACCAATACGATAAGCAAAACAATGGTGCACTGCTTTGGGATGTTCCTTCTTTAATCCCTGCAATTGTTTCTTAAAATCATCAGCAGTTATTATTGGAAATGCAAACGCAAAGAACTTACTGCCGCGATCCTTAAATTCGGCATTGGATGGTTTTTCAATAGTGGTATAGAAGTACGGATCACTCATTAAACATTTTAATTTTCATTTCCTTAAAAGTTGTCAGCCTTGACATTCCGTATTTTGAAATCATTGCCTGTTAAAATAAGAAATTAAATCAGTATCGATCTTTTGCTCATCAAACAACAACTTATTTTTTAAAACAGGCGCAGCCAAACCATTTCCAATCGTCAATTCTTCATTTGTTATTACCCTTGCTTCATCCCACAACCCGGCATCATTAAACGATTGCAACAGTTTTGAACCACCTTCCACGATCACGGATAGTATTTGTTGCGCATGAAGTGCGGATAATATTTGTGTAAGTATGTTTCCTGCGGGATCAAGTTTATGATATACCAGCATCCCTTCATCCGCCTGTTTAATAAAATTGAATACGATGGTTCTTACACTGCCGTCAAACAGTTTTAAACGGGTGGGTAATTTTAATTCCTTGTCGATGAGCAGTCTTACCGGGTTCTTGCCGGGGTAGAGCCTGGCCGTGAGAGAAGGGTCATCGAGCAAAGCTGTATTCGTTCCAACCAATATTGCAGCTTCTTCGCTTCTCCATTTATGTACCAGCCTGTTTGTAATTTGATTGCTGATCAGTAAACGGCTTGCCACCGTAAGCTCTGAAGTCCCCCCTTCGGGGAGATTTATGGGGGCTCCTATTTTTCCATCACCGCTTTGCGCCCACTTCAAAATAACATACGGCCTTTGTTTTTCATGAAAAGTAAAAAACCTTTTATTTAATGCCAGGCAATCTTTTTCCAAAATACCCAGACTAACCTCTATCCCCGCTTTCTTTAGTCTTTCAATTCCTTTTCCGTCCACTTCAACAAAACTATCCCTGCACCCTATCACCACTTCCGGAATTTTATTTGCAATGATCAGGTCAGCACAGGGAGGTGTTTTGCCAAAATGAGCACAAGGCTCCAGGGAGACATAAAGCGTACTCTTTTCAATATATTCTTTATCTGCATCAGCAACACTGTTTATACAATTCACTTCGGCATGTGCCTCCCCATATTGCTGATGATAACCCTCGCCTATTATTCTGTCTTCATATACCAGTACTGAACCCACCATTGGGTTTGGGGCTACCTGCCCGGCGCCCATGGCAGCCAGTTGGAGGCAGCGTTTCATATATTGTTCGGGGTTTGTCAGGCAACAAAAATACGCATCAATAAATAAACCTCACTTTACAAATATTATACTGTCAGTCTGCTTGTCCCGATTATTTCGGGAAGCTTCGAAGACGAGTTAACACTAAATAGTACTTCCTTTCGTTATTATACCGCCTTCAACATCCCGCCATAGGCGGGAGACAACTATTTTATTCAGGTAGTTACTAAATTTAGTTTATAAATCCCGAATCAGTAAGTTTGCTATAATGACGATCAAAGAATTATACCGGAACTTTTTAGTGCCACTGCAAAAAATATACAGCCTCAGCGAAGCCACGATCATCACCGATTGGGTATTTGAGAAGACCGTCTCCCTTAAACGTACAGATATCCTTAAAAATCCTGAAAAAGAGATCACCCCGGCAGCTGATGAACTGATACAAAAAAAACTACAGGAATTGCTGCAACATAAACCTGTTCAATATGTATTGGGCGAAGCCTGGTTCTACCGTTTGAAATTAAAAGTGAATGAGCATGTGTTGATCCCACGCCCCGAAACAGAAGAACTCGTTGAGCAACTGATCAAAGACAGGAAATCAAAACTTACCGACCCTTCAATATTGGATATCGGAACAGGAAGCGGTTGTATCCCTGTGGCCATTAAGAAAAATCTGCCGGCGTCAAAATTAACCGCCATTGATATAAGCAAGGATGCCCTTGTACTGGCATTGGAAAATTCGACTTTGTACAATACCCATATCAACTTTTTGCAAATAGATTTTTTGGATGAATCAACCTGGCCTGCTCTCCCGGCTTTTGATATCATTATCAGTAACCCGCCATACATCCACCTTAATGAAAAAGAAAAACTGGACAAAAATGTTACCGGCTTTGAACCACACCTGGCGCTCTTTGTGCCCAACGATTCAGCACTCATCTTTTATGAAAAAATAGCCGCATTCGGCAGAGATCATTTACTACCCGGCGGAAAGATATACCTGGAAACACATGAAGACCATGCTATTGAAACTGCAGCATTGTTTATGAAAGATTACCAAACGGTAATGATAAAAAAAGATATTTACGGTAAAGAGCGGATGATCATTATTACTGCTTGATATTAGCCGCCAGCTTGGCTTTGGCTCTTTTGGCAGCTTCCATGATCTTAAAAGCCTGCCCGTAATAAGCAGCCGTATCCACATTGAGTATCACAGTAGGGGTATCAACATATTTTTTGGATTTCTCTACTTCTTTTTTAAGTAATGAATCAATGTACATCATATTGATCTGTGTGGTACCGATAAATACCTTTTGATCTTTGGTAACAGTAACTACAATATTCTGGCTCACTTTGGTATCACTCTTGCCCTTAGGATTGGAAACCTTAACCACATTTGGGTTAGCTAATGTAGATACCAGCAAAAAGAACATCAATAAAATGAACAGCACATCATTAAGCGGACCAGCATCTACTTCGTTGTGATTATCCCTCAAACGTTTTTTTAAACTCATCTTTAAAAGTTATAAGTGATGAGTTATAAGTTATAAGTTGGAATGCCAGTATTATTTACATTCATAACTCATAATTCATAACTCATAATTATGATTTATCTCGTTGGCTCCTGCAAAATATCTATAAAATCGGAACTTGCAGATTCCATTTTATGCACCGTTTTATCGATCTGTGTATTTAAATAACTATATCCCAAAAATGAGATGATACCAATGATCAAACCTGTTGCTGAAGTGATCATCTTTACATACATCGCATCGGCAATATCGGTGATGGAAGGGTTTGAAGCTGTTGCAAATTCACGCAACAACATCACCAGCCCAATAATAGTACCCACAAAACCAAACAGCGGGGCAATACGTGCAATGACCGAAAGCACAGGTAAATTCTTCTCCATTTTATAGATCTCCAGTTTGCCGATATTATCCATATTCCTTTCAATGGCGTCAATGGGTTTACCAATACGCTGAATACCTTTATCTATCATTTTTGCAACGGGGTGATGGGTGTTCTTGGCCAGGCTCCTGGCTGCTGTTATATTTCCGCTGAGGATATGATCACGGATGATGTTCATAAAATTATCTTCTATCTTACTGGCTTTGCGGATAGCGATCAATCGCTCAATAAAGAAAAATATGGCCATTGCCATAAATATCGCCAATGGGATCATCAGCACACCACCTTTTACCAATAATGAAAACAAAGATTCGCTCCCTGCTGCAGGAGTGCTGATAGCTGTACTATCGAACTGTAACAAAATATTAAACATGAAATGCCGGGTTTTAAATGTATGATTTATCCTTTCTATTATTATGCCAAAAACGCATCAATTATGCAATGAAACGAAACAAATTGGCAATAGCTGCACAACAAAATGTTAATCTTCCTTTTCACAAGGTTGTCGAAATAAAAAAACCCCGGACGCCGGGGTTTAAAATTATTTAATGTTGAATTTTTATTTTTTCGACTCCAGTTGCTGCATGGCCATGATCTGTTTCATGGTCTTTTCCATACCATCACTTCCTCCATCCAGGAAGATCACATTACCCTTGCCATATTCAGCAAAGTTCTTAATGGCTTCCACCCACATGCTGAATAAGATAACATTTGTATCCAGGTTGGCCTGCTTCATTTCCGATGCAGCCTGGCTCATACCCTTGGCCACTTCTTCCCGGAACAATGCAACACCCTGTCCACGCAACTGTGCCGCCAACCTTTCTGCTTCTGCCGCAATCTTTATGGCATTACCTTCAGCTTCTGCAGCTTTTGTTTTGGTAATTAAGAGTGCCTGTCCTTCATTTTCCGCCGCAGCCTTTAAATTATTACTGGCAACTACTTTGCTCATACTGGTAATAATGGCTTCATCAAAAGTAATGTCATTGATCTGCAGATCCTGTAAATGATAACCCCAGCCTTCCAGGGCCACATCAACCTGCTCTTTTACATTTTCAACAATATCCCGGCGAACGTTCAGTACTTCGGCTTGTCTTTTTGTTGATACAAAAGCACGGATACTTCCTTCAACCGTTCGTATCAAAGCCTGCATCAGGTCTTTATCGCTGATGAATTTAAAAGCCACTTTCTGAATGGTATCTTCCTGCTCATTTTGTACCGAATAAAGCAACATCGACTTAAAATAAACATTCGCCTGATCGATCGTTACGGCCTGGAACTCCAGCTCCACCGATCGGTTCTGAATACTTACTTTTTTAAAGATCTGCTCCAGGAAGGGGATCTTGAAATTCAGCCCTGGCCGCATTACACGGCGGTATTTCCCGAACATGGTTACCACGCCAATAAAACCCTGGTTAATGGTAACAAAGCAACCCAAAAAGGCAAGGACCAACAGGAGGACCCACCAATACTTTATATAATCCATAGTTGTAAAATTTGTATTGAAGATAGATAATTTTTTATGTTACCAACAGGAAATCTTTGTGGAGCTTCAGTGGCACAGTTTATCCCGAAAGCTTTCGGGACACTCTTGTACTTTTAAAGCTTTATGGGGCTTTTACCGAAGCGGATTTCAAATTTCATTACTTTGCATTAACGAACGATAAAATCACTATGTCAATAATATCTAAACTGGCAACATCCTTAAACCGCAGAGATGAAGTTCCCAACCAGGAGCTGGCGAAGCAGATCATTAAAAGCAACGATAAAAAAGCTGTAAAGGAATTATTTGACAACCTCAGCAACAAAAACAAGGGCATACCAGGCGACTGTATAAAAGTTATTTACGAGATCGGGGAACACAAGCCGCAATTGATAGTCGGTTATGCCAAAGAACTAATTTCCCTGCTCGACAGCAAAATAAACAGGCTGCAATGGGGCGCCATGATGGCCCTGGATGCGATCACCGGTGAAGATCCCAAAACCATTTACAAGGCATTGGCTAAGATCATTGACGTTGCCGACAAAGGTTCTGTAATTACCAACGATCATTGTGTGGGCATTTTAATAAAACTGGCTGGGGTGAAAGAATATGCTTCAGATGCATTTGCCTTGCTTAATGAACGTTTAAAGACCTGTCCCACAAACCAGTTGCCCATGTATGCTGAAAATGCTTTGCCCATCGTTAACGAGAAAAACAAAAATGTTTTCATCAAAACCTTAACCGCAAGGCTTGGCGAAATTGAAAAAGATACCAGGCGGTTAAGGGTAGAGAAAGTGATAAAGAAAGTACAGAAATAATAAAAGACGTTTACCATGAAAATCCTAATTAAATTTCAAGTTTTTATTTGTCTGATAATAGCTTGCTCTACAGCTAAATCCCAAACCTTGACTGAAAAGGATTTTAAATTGCTTATAGATGGCAAATATATTAATGGCACAGCTATTACTATAGAGGAATTACTGAAAATGAAAAGTATAACAACAAACTTCACATGGCTTTCTTTTGAAAGAATAGTCATTATAATTGACTTTCGGACAATTGACGAAATTGATCATGTTTATGATGGAACAATGACGATTTCCTGTGAAGGAGGGACAATTAGTGAGTATGCAAAGTCATGGTTCAAAAAGTTAAGACCTACAAGTAGGGTTTTCTTCCTGGCCTACGGGGCTAAAAATAAATCAGGAAAGGAAATTACTATTCCAGACATATACTTGCGTATTAAATAATAAACTCAATACCGTTGTTGGTCGCCTGACCAACAACATCCATAGTAAAGGATATATCCAAATGATTCTGACCAAACATTAACAATACATAACCCTCCACTGCACGTATTTTTACATCCTAAAATCAAATAAAAATGAAAAGAACATATTGCTGGAAATGTGTAATAATGCTGGCATCAGTTTTAGGAATGATACACGCATTTAGTGCATAAGCACTCCTACATAATTTCTTAATGTCTTGTGCTAGTGAAATGGCTTTAGTCAGCAGAGTTTCTTAGCGTACTTTGTGAAACACTTGGCGACCTTTGCGGTAAAAATACAAACCGCAAAGGTTGCAAAGAAAAAACGCAAAGAACCGCAAAGCAGAATCTTTGAAAATCAATAGTACTTAATAGTACAACACGTTAATTTCTTAAGTAAAAGTTGCGGAATAACCTTCCGCAACTTTTTTTTATTCCGGTTTAAAAACTTGCATCATCAGCACTTGGCCCATAAGAACCCGGTATGGGTACATCCAGCAATCTTAAAAAAACACCCAGCTGCGCCCGGTGGTGAATGATCTGCGACAGCGACATGCGGATAACCTCTGCCTTGGGTTCGGTGCTGTAGATCTGTTCTCCATTTCGCATCGTCCAGGGTTGATCCAGTGTATCTTCCTTTCCGTTTTCCA
>JBDSXS010000303.1:0-15577 GCA_039926045.1 Ferruginibacter sp. | reverse complement strand
TCGTGCCAGATACCTGCATTATTGTTGCGGCAGATAAAAGTACAGTTCTCAGCAAGTGCCCATCCACGTGGACAATAAAAATCAACCCCGCCTTCCATGACACAGTCTTTAAAATAGAACATACCATTTTCTGTATTCCACGGACTTACCGTATCGCCACCATAGGCCCTGAAAATGCAGTTCTTAACAAACAGTCTTGTAGTACCAAAAGAGCGGAGCGCCATCTGGTGTACATTTGGTCTTATTGTTTTTTTTCCTGAGCTATCACTTGCGCAGTCAATGATCTTATCTTTTTTATTATCTCTACCGTAGCTGTTCATAAAAGATAAATTCTCAAGATTGATATCGCTGCCTTTTAAATTAATAGTTGCTGTTCCATAATCATCAGGATTGTTACAGCGCCACGCTTCTCTTGCCTCAGCGATAGTGATCACCGTTTTTTCGGGGTTCTCTCCTTTTAAAGTGATGAAGTTCTTATCTATGAATATTTTTTCTTTGTATGTGCCTGCTTTTACCAGGATGATCCGTTGTTCTTTAGCATCAGCAGGTAAACTATTGATAGCTTCCTGTATGGTTTTGAAATTGCCGCTACCATCGGGTGCAACAACAATATCTTTTTGAGCAAACCCGGTTATCCATGCAGCAAATATTGCAACAGCAGTAAATAATATTTTTATCTTTATTTTCATTTGTAACCTTTATGTTGAAAAGTTGACAAGACCCCTAAACTTGTTAACCTATTAACTTATAAACTATCTATCTTTTTGCCAGGTTTAACAACCAAATCACCAATTCATTGGCTGCGGTAAAATTCTCATATTCAGCAGGTATTTTTCTTCCATCCAGGTATTCATTGTAGATCCAGGGATCACCAACCGCAAACACAGTACCCTTGCCATATTTGGCCATAGCAAAGATCACATCGCCGTCCTGGCTGATCACCGGCTTTGCCGGTGCTTTTACATCGATCACACTGATCTCCTTCAGGTACATTTTTTTGGTTTGCTTAAACACCGGGTTTGCATTTTTATTATAAACAGCACCGGTTTCAAACTCATTATTTTTAACCATGTTACGGCCCTTATCAGAAAAATGAATGCCGAATTTACCAGACAGCATATTAAAATGTTCCAGGTCGCAATTGGCCGTATCATTGGTCATCAATAACAGAACGCCACCTTGTTTTACCCAGTTGGCAATTTCCGTTGCTGATCTTTCATCCATATAATTCGGCGTCTTTGTGTCTTTATATCCATCGGGATCAACCATGATATACACTGAAGCCTTTTTTAAATTATCGGCTGTTGGTGCAACATCCAGTCCGCCGGGTTTTGCGCCATAAGCCTGCCAGATATTTCCAAACAAACTAAAGCCACCATTCTCATAATCATCCCAGGTGTAGTGCCGCCGCATATTTACTCCAAAGCCATTCTTGCGCCATTCGTTATTGAAATAATTATCCATCACCACATTTTTTCCATTGCCGGGTTTTGGCATGGAAGCCATTTCCATTTCAACACTGGCCTGGATAAATGCGCCCATGCCTTTAGGATCATTAACCACTACAGGTTCACTCATGTAATAATCAAAACTGCCATCACGGTAAGGTTTACCACCGAGGCCCGAAACGCTTACGGTACCTTTTAAATTGGTTTGACCGTTGGCATCAACCTCAATAAATTCTTTAATGATACCGGCATAACCTTTTTGTGCATTTTTAGAAAATGATTGAGGAATATAACCATTACGAACTGCCTTTTCCAATGTGTACACCAGCATGCATGATACAGATGCTTCTTTATAATTTTTTGGATTGTTTGGCATGTCTAAAATATCATACCATAGACCTGATCTGGCATCCTGTACTTTGGCGACTGCTGTTGCAAAACGGTTTAAGATGCGGATAATAGAATCCCTGCCCGGGTGGCCGGCAGGAAAATGATCAAGCACATCAACCATGGCCATGCCGTACCAGCCCATTGCCCTTCCCCAAAAATTTGGCGAAGTGCCTGTTTGTTTATTGGCCCATTGCTGTTCTTTACTTTCATCATAGCCATGGTACAATAAACCCGTTTTTGGATCACGTGTGTGGCGTTCGATATTAACGAACTGCCTTGTAATATCATCAAATACTTTATCCTGTTTTGCCAGCTTTGCATATTCGGCGTAGAATGGTTGTCCCATGTACAGTCCATCCAGCCAAACCTGCCAGGGATAGATCTTCTTATGCCAAAAACCTCCTTCTTTTGTCCTTGGATGTTCATCAAACTGGCTGCGGATATTATCGATCGCTTTTTTATATTTTTCCTTGCCGGTGACATTATACAGCATCATTACAACCCTGCCGTTGTTGGTATGATCAATATTAAACTCGTCCCTTTTATAATCTTTTATACTGCCATCTTCCTGCACATAAAAATCCATGCTGTGCTGTATATAATTAAAATATTTTCCCTCACCATATAATTTCCAAACGCCTTCAATACCTTTTAGTATTACACCCTGGTCGTAACTCCAGCGTGCAATGCCCGGTTTCATCTTAAATGAATCGGGCCACAGGTTCATAGCTGTTTGGGACATCCGAACAGACCACTTCTGTTGTGAACAGGGCTGTGCAGCTGCAGAAAATGCAGTAGCGATCAGAAAAGATATGATGAGTAGTTTCTTCATTTAATTTTTCTTTGACTTTATCTTTTGTTTCTTCTCTTCTGCAACAGGTTGTTTTACCCAGCTTACCACGGCATCTGTTGAACCAAAACCGGCAACCAGTTTTTGTTTGGCTTTGCTAACATCCGCGTTTAGTATAGAAATATTTTTTGTTCTGTCGCCCTGCACCTGTGCCAGCACATCGGCGCCGTCCTTATATTTTAAATTATCAATCCGAATGTTATCACTATTTAAAATATAGGTGACCGGGTTTGTATTTTTAGAGATAATGGTAATATTATTGAGTGTTATATCACTGGCTTCCTGTATGTCTATACCTTCATCAGCCTGCAATACAGCATTTTCGATCAATACGTTCTTAACATGCATTTCGGGTATACCCCTTACAAATATTCCTTTGGCAGCGCCATTGCAGGTGATGTTACGGAAATAAAAATTACGGAATTGGGGGGTGGTCTCATCCACCGTTTTAAATTCAACTGCAGGTGGTTCTCTTTTTTCGCCGGCCAGCACCACGGGATCTTTTGCCATATAATACATATCAAACAAAATGGCTTCTGCAGGAATGTCTTTCATGTTCACATTATTAACGTAAATATTTTCTACCATTCCCCCACGGCCCCTCGTAGTTTTAAAACGAAGCCCGATATCACTGCCAATAAAAGTGCAGTTGCTTACAAAGAGATTGTTTGCCCCACCGCTCATTTCGCTGCCCACGACAAACCCTCCATGTGAATGATATACCGTGCAGTTATTTACAATGATGTCCTGTGTGGGCATTCCTCTTTTTCTTCCTTCCGCATCACGACCACTTTTGATACAGATGCCATCATCACCGGTATCAAAATTGCAATCTTCAACCAGTGCATTCTTACAACTTTCCAGGTCAAGGGCATCGGTATTGGTACCAAACCAGGGATTTTTAACTTTCAGGTTCTTTATGGTGATGTGTTCGCTCATCATCAGGTGTGTTGTCCATGCCGGTGAATTCTCAAAGGTTACATCCTCGATCAAAATATTTTTACATTGATAAATGCGTATCATATTGGGACGCATATAATCTTTCACATCTTCAAAATCGGCCAGTGTTTTTCCTTCGGTTAGTTTGCCGATATTGTTTGTTAAAGATCCTTTCAATGCTTTTTCAGAGGAGTACCAGGTTTTCTTATCGGCTGTTAATACGCCGCCATAATCGTTCAAGTGATCCTTCCACTGGGTTTCGGTCAACTTATCTTTTTTAACAGGGCGCCAGTAAAATCCATTCCCATTCATAATGCCCGGACCGGTTATAGCAATATTTTCTAAATTTTCTGCTACAACCGGCGATTGACATCTTGCTGCGTCAACTCCTTCAAAAGAAGAAACGACTAAAGGATATTTGTTAAAGTCGGAACTGAAGATCACCAATGCACCCTTTGCAAGATGCAGGTTGATATTGCTTTTCATGATAATTGGACCGGTAACATAAGAACCACGTGGGATCAAAACGGTACCACCGCCTTTTTTGGCACATTCGGTTATTGCATTGTTGATAGGTGCTGAATTCAACGTCATCCCGTCTGCAACAGCACCATAGTTCAGGATATTGAATGTATCTCTTTGAAAATGCGGTGTATAAATTTTAGGCAATTCGAAAGCATACTTCTCTTTAAATGCCGAAGGCTTTAAATATTTTGCAATGGGCAGGTTTTGTGCTGCAATACTCTCGCAAACCAGGGAGGCCATGGAAGCAGCGCCATATTCGCTGAAGTGTGTATTGTCTTCTCCCTTGCCTTTGTAATTTTTAAAATGATTGGGTGGAATGTGCAGAAAAAATCGTTTACTGTTTTCAACCCCTTCTTTATTGATCAATGCTTCGCTGCTTTTGTGCAGGTCGATCAGCATCACTTTCATCATAGCAGCAACTTCTTTAACAACGCCGGGATAATCTCCATGCTGATCAACAAATTTTCCCTGGGCATCAAATTTTCTCCGCATCACCGGCGTGATCAGGATGGGTATTGCCCCTTTACTCCTCACATCATTTACGAAACGGATAAGATTTTCCTTATACAAAGTATGTGCAGGTGCAGAGCGGTTGCTGTCCTCAACCTTACTGTCGTTATGGCCAAATTGTATCATCACATAATCACCGGCTTTTAAACGGCTCATCACGGTATCCCAGCGATGCTCTGCAAGAAAACTTTTTGTGCTGCGGCCATTTACTGCATGATTCTGTATCTCCAAATCATCAGTCATAAATGTTGGAAAAAGCTGCCCCCAGCCAAATTCCGGGTTTTCACCAACGGGTTTATTTGCCATGGTACTATCACCGATCATAAAGATGGTTACTTTTTTTTCTGGTACCAGGAAAGCCAGGCCACTCATGATAATTAATAGTATAAAAATATATTTCCAAGCCTCACCCCCGGCCCCTCTCCGTCCTTCGGCTACGCTCAGGAGAGGGAGGCCAAACAAACGTTCACTATTTTTCTTTAGCACTAACATATTTTGCATTTAATCTTTATTCTACAATTCATTAAAAATTCGATCTTCGCTTTAATCTCCTCCGTTTCCTCCCCCTTTGGGGTTCTTTGAAAAAGAACGAACGTAGTTCAAGAGGGGGGTGTTATTTTAAATCGTTTATGTTGATCATGTCCATATCTGTATAATCTGCATTCTCGCCACCCATACCCCAGATAAAACCGTAGTTGCTGGTTCCGCATCCGCTGTGAATGCTCCATGGCGGTGAAATGATGGCTTCTTCATTACTTACTACCAAATGTTTTGTTGCTGCAGGTTCACCCATCAGGTGTATGATCTTTTGGTTTTGCGGAACATCAAAATAAAAATAGGCTTCCATCCTCCTGTCGTGCACATGTGTTGGCATCGTATTCCATACACTGCCTGGTTTTAAAATGGTAAGTCCCATTACCAACTGGCAACTTTTAATACCGGCAGCATGAATGTATTTGTAAATGGTACGTTGGTTTGCAGTGTCAGAGGCTCCCATCTCCATTGGGGATGCTTTTTCTTTCTTCATCAGCTTAGTTGCATAAGTATGATGGGCAGGTGCAGAGAGTAAATAGAACTTTGCCGGGTTATCTTTCTTTTTACTTTTAAAAGAAACTTTTTCAGCTCCCTTTCCAACATACAAACAATCCAGTTTACCCAGGTCATAGGCTTTACCATTCACTTTAATTTCACCATCGCCACCAACATTGATGATGCCCAACTCTCTTCTCTCCAAAAAATATTTTGCTTTTAATGCCGCATAAGTTGGTAATGCAATTGTTTTACTTACCGGCATAATACCACCAATGATCATCCGATCATAATGGGTGTACACCAAATTTATTGTATCAGCCTGCATCAATGAACCAATCAAAAAATTACTACGTAATTCTTCTGTTGTCATGGTGCTCACTTCTTTCGGGCTGTTGTGAAATCTGATCTCCATGGCCTCACCCTCATTCCCTCTCCGAAGGAGAGGGAGGCCAGGCATTTTATCATTATTTATCTTTTGTACTGACATATTGATCTTTATTTCTTTTTCAACTTTTTTTATAGTTCAATTTTTCAAGAACTCTTCAATGATCCTTCGCTTCGAAAATTCTCCCCCTTCGGGGGAGCTAGAGGGGGCTTTATCTCCCCATCCAACCACCATCAACCACTACAATAGTTCCATTCACATAATCACTGGCGCGGCTTGATAAAAATACGGTCACGCCTTTAAAATCATCCGGCTCGCCCCACCTGTTAGCCGGAATCCTGCTTAGTATCGCTTTACTTCTTTCGGCATCGTTCCTTAATGCTTCGGTATTATCTGTTGCAATATAACCGGGAGCGATGCCATTCACGTTTATTCCTTTTGAGGCCCATTCGTTTGCAAAGGCTTTTATTAAACTGGCAATGGCTCCTTTACTTGCAGCATAGCCGGGCACATTAACACCACCCTGGAAACTTAATAAAGAGGCAGTAAAAATTATTTTACCACTACCCTGTTCGATCATCTTCTTTCCTATTTCCCTGGTAAGGATAAATTGTGCATCAAGATTTACGGTAAGTACTTTATCCCAGAACTCATCACTGTGTTCGGCAGCCGGATTACGCAGGATCATCCCGGCGTTGTTGATGAGGATATCGATCTGCTTGTTTTCTGAAATAACTTTCTGAATAAAATCTTTAAGTGATTGCCTGTCGCTGAAATCTGCTTTATAAGGTTTAAATGAAGTACCCGCAGCAATAACCTCATTTTCTACTTCGCTGCCGGTAAGCGGCATGCTTTCAGAAACACCGATGATATTAGCGCCTGCTTCGGCCAATGCAAGGGCCATAGCTTTACCTATACCCCGGTTACAGCCGGTTACCAATGCGGTTTTACCCGAGAGGTTAAAAAGTTCTGAATTTTTCATTGCAATCAATCGTTTTCGTCTATCAATTTTACCACAATATCCTTAGGTAAATGAGTAAAAAAAGATGTTTATTTACGCAATCGTTCCCGATAACGATACCGGTTTTTTGAAACCGCTTTTTATTGAATTTTTATGGCCTGCCTGGCCAGTAATTTCCAGTTCCCGTGCTGCTTTTGCCAAACCAGCATTACAGCTAAATGTACTTCGCCGGGCTTGCCATTATCGTTGGTTGTTGCATTAAATTTATGCCTGACAATAGCCACTTTTTTACTGAATGAAATTGACAGTTCAGGAAACTCCAGCGTTATAAAATCACTTTTACCTGAAGTTATCTTTTGAATGAATTCTTTTTTGTCATCAATATGCCCGCCCGAATGGCCGTAACTTAATTTTGCTGAGGTAAGTTTATCCAGCATTACAGAATCTGCATCAACCATTGCCTTACGTAATTGTTCAACAACATTGGCAAGGGCTACCTCGTTTTTGTTTTGTGCATGTAAAAAAAAAGTTGACAAAAGTGTGATGATAATTAAAAGCAGTTTTTTCATTTTCATTTTTTAAAACCTGTTAGCCATCGGCACCAGGTCGGTTAATTCAGAAATTTTTACAGGGCGTTTTAATGCAATGCTTTTTCTTGCAGCGATACCGATCAGTATCGACATGGCACCTTCCCTGGTACCAGCCATGATGTTATGCGGGTTATCCCGTGTATCTACAAACATCCTGCGCTGCATCCTTACATCACCTCCGCCATGCCCGGCGGAAATTTTTGGTGTAGTAAATATTTCATAGTTCTTTGCAAAGTTGTCCATCACCATAATCTCCCTTACCCCGTCTGCAATATCTTCTTTTGATTGGCTCATTTCCACTTCATGCCGTTTGGCCTGGTCGTCCCGCATTTTCTGTAGGTAGGGAATGTCTTCCCAGGTCTCAATTCTTCCTTTCATTCCATTGAATGCAATTTGCCAACCCTCGTAAGGTGAATAAGTGCTGAGTGAATAATTGGCAGTTACTCCATTTGCATAGATGATCTGTGCCGACATTTTATCATAGATATCAATATCATTGCTCCATACACAACCATCTCTTACGTAGCCGTCGTACTGCTCATTTTTTACGTATAGATCGGTAAGCCTTTTGTCTTTGGTGATATCCCAATAAAATTTACAGCTATCTTTAAATTCGCAGCCACGGCAGGTTTTACCCCGGAAGGCATTATTTTTTCCGTAATGATCCAGGCTGCCATAAGCCGACACTTCTACAGGTTCTGAATTCAGCCACCAGTTCAACAGGTCAAAATGATGGGTGGCTTTGTGCACCCACAATGATCCACTTTTTGCCATACGCCCATGCCACCTCCTGAAATAATCTGCCCCATGGTATACATTCAGGTACCAGTTAAAATCAACCGATGTTATTTTACCTACACGATCTGCAGCAAGCAATTCTTTTAACTGCATGTTGTGAACGCTGTGGCGGTAATTAAATGCAACGATCACTTTTTTGCCGGATCTTTTTTCTGCGTCGAGAATTTTTTTACATTTCACTTCATCTGTTGTCATTGGTTTTTCTGTAATTACATTGAACCCCTTATCCAATGCTTTCACAATAAATTCATCGTGTGTTGCATCAACCGTAGTTACAATAATATAATCTGCTTTAACTTTTTCCAGCATTTCATCAAAGCTGCTGAATATGGGGCAGTTGGTTTTATATATTTCTTTTGCTCGGGCCAGCCTCCCGGGATTTATATCATACAAACCGACAAATTCTATTACCCCTTCAAAATTTTTAAGCAGGTCTGCTCCCCAAAAACCAGAGCCACGATGTCCTGTTCCAACCTGTGCCAATCTTATTTTTCCGCCGGGTGGCAATGCAAATGATTCAAAAGGATTCAGCATTAATGCTGCACCGGCAGCGGCTGTATACCCAAGAAATTTTCTGCGTTCCATAATTATTAATTTAAAGATTATTTCAACTGTTCGATCCTAAACCAATCAATATCTGCATAGCCGGCATCATTGGTAATGTTATTGCGTAAACAAAACATCCCGATCTTAGCCCCAACCCACCTGCCCGGCCTGGCAGTGAAGGGTTTTAAAATGGTAATGAATTTTTCACCATCAGTACTGAATCCAAAATGGCAGGTGCCGCCTTTCTGCACATTGATCTCCAGGAAAAGATCAGTTCCCGTAACAGGCAAAGATGCCAGTTCTTCCTCCATATTATTTTTATCAGCCTTGCTGTTTTGTTTAACGATAATAAAAAGCTGGTCATATCTTTTCTCCAGCGATATATATGCATAATCAGTCCCAAACATAATAAGTCCAAAACGTTCATGATCAAATTTTGGGCTGAAACGTAGTTTCACTTTTGCTGTAAATTCTTCTGCAGGTAATTTTTGTGCAAGAATATTGGGGAGGTTCCAGAGATTATTTATTGAATCGGGTTGATAAACGGAAAACATTCTCAAAGAACCGCCTGAAGTCGGGAAAGCCCACCCGCCTTGTGGGTTTGCCTGCCATTGCCACTGCAAGCCAATTTTTGCATTGCTGAACTCATCTGATTCTGCCGGTGTGCTGATCGGGAAAACTTTGCCTACGTTTGGTTTTTTGTAAACCAATACCGGCTCGCCTTTTCCATCGCCGTCTTTATCGTTACCGATAACCGGCCAGTCATTGATCCATTTCATGGGTTGCAGGTGAACCACTCTCCCATAAGCATCTTTGTCCTGGAAATGCAGGAACCAGTCTTCACCGGTTTGTGTATTTACCCATGCACCCTGGTGCGGACCATTAATGCCCGACCCTCCTTCATCCATCACCACTTTTCTTTCGTACGGGCCATAAATATTTTTTGAGCGCAGAACAGTTTGCCAACCCGTACTTACACCACCTGCAGGTGCAAATATGTAATAGTAACCATTTCGCTTGTAAAACTTGGGACCTTCAATGGTTGCATCTTTTTCGTGCCCGTCATAAACCATCACGCCGTTATCGAGTGTTTTTGTTCCTTCACTATTCATTTGCTTTACCACGATGATACTCTTTATCCCCGCACGGCTTCCTGCAAATGCATGAACAAGATAAACCTTACCGTCATCATCCCATAAAGGACAGGGATCGATCAATCCTTTGCCTGCTTCTACGATCAAGGGTTCTGTCCATGGTCCCAAAATATTTTTTGCTTTGGTAAGATAAATTCCAAAATCAGGATCGGGGTAGTAGATATAAAATTCATTGTTGTGATAACGGATAGATGGAGCCCATACTCCGTTTCCATGCTGCACTTTGCTGAAATGCTCAAACGGAGGTTGCTTTTGCAAAGCATAACCGATCAGTTTCCAGTTCACCAGGTCTTTTGAATGCAGGATGGGTAAACCAGGCACATGATTAAAGCTTGATGAGATCATATAAAAATCATCCCCAACCCTGATGGCATCAGGATCAGAATAATCTGCATGGATGACAGGATTTTTATAAGTGCCGTTCCCATTATCAGCAACCCACACTTTCGATACCTGTGCATCTGCAGTGATAATAAACAACACAGAAACTAAAAGGACAATATTTTTTTTGATTTGAATCATATTATACAACGTTTTTTTAACCTGCAACTCCCAGAGGAGAAAAATACACGAATATCCCTACGATAATGACTACTACGATCAATGAAAGAATAACATCCCATTTATTCCAGCTGGCGCGGCTCGCAGCCCTGTCTTCTGCAACTGTTGTTGCAAATGTCAATCCCCTGATTTGTTCTTCACCTGGTTTTGGCGTTAACAGGCTTACTACAACCATGACCACAATGGAGAAAAGGAATAAATAGATACAGAAGTACAAAAAATTGATGGTAGCAAAATCAAGTAAGACACCTGTTAAACTGGTTTGAAACAATTCCAGTGTCAGTTTGATTATCCCAATAACAAATCCCACTACCATCGCCGTGTAAGCTCCTTTTGCATTAAGACGCTTAAAGAATACACCAAGCAAAAAAACTGCAGCAATGGGAGGGGCTAAATAAGATTGTACACTTTGCAGGTATTGATATAATGTACCGGAGATCCTGCCCATCATCGGTATCCAGATCATACCCAGCAATACCACCACACCTGTTGCAATGCGGCCAACTTTTACCAGTTCTTTTCCACTTGCTTCGGGCTTCATCTTCTGGTAAATATCCATAGTGAATAAGGTAGAGCAGGCATTATACACCGAAGCCAATGAACTCATCAATGCTGCCAGCAATCCACCTGCCAGTAACCCTCGCAATCCAATAGGCATGATCTCTTTAACCAATGTTGGAAAAGCCGCATTGTTATCTGTTAAGACAAGTGTTCCCTGTTTAACCATGGCCACAGCTATTAAACCCGGGATAAGAAAAATAAAAAAGGGAAGTAATTTTAAATAAGCTGCAAATATGGTTCCCCTTCTTGCTTCCTTTTCATTTTTACCTGCCAGGCACCGCTGCACTATATGCTGATCAGTACACCAGTACCATACTCCTACTATAGGTGAAGCCAGCAGTATACCCAACCAGGGGAAGTTGGGGTCACTCAAGGGGCGAAACATATTTAAACTTTCTTTTGGTACAGAAGCGATCATTTTATTCCAACCGCCAACTTTATCTAATCCAATAAACAATAATACGGCTGAACCCAACAATAGAATAATTGCCTGTATTGCTTCTGTATACATTACGGTATGTAAACCACCCATAATGGTATAGACACCTGTTACCACAACCAGGATTATTGCGCCAGTCCAAAAATCAACACCTAAAAAAGAATTGAACACCAATGCCCCGGCAAAAATGGTTACCGATGCTTTTGCAATAACATAACTCAATAATTGTATGATGGATAATAAACGCCTGGCTTTTGCATTGAACCTTCTTTCCAAAAATTCCGGCATGGTGTACACCATACTACGCATATAAAAAGGAACAAAAACCCAGCCCAGTAACAGAACAATGTATGAATGAAGTTCGTAATGGCCCATCACAAGGCCTGATGAAGCAGCCGTTCCCGCAAGGCCAACAATATGCTCTGACCCTACATTGGAAGCCAATATAGATGCACCGATCACCCACCATCCCAAATTACGGTTGGCCAAAAAATAATCAGACGGAGATGCTTTGGTTTTTCGTATCGACCATACAGAAACACCTGCAATGATCAGGAGGTAGAGAATTACAAAAAGCACATCAATTGTTCCGAGAAAATGCATGTTGATAGTTTTTAATTTTATAATATTTTATTAAGCTTCAAGTGGCAAGCCGCAAGGGGGCAAGTTTTAAATTAATGAACTCTTTTCCTGTCACGCTTTTTTAGTTAGCATGCTTGTCCCTCAAAGCTTGAAGCTTGCAGCTTACTCTTAAATAAACCGGTTAATCATATTCTCAAAATATTCCTGTCTGCCACTGATGATCGCCGGCTCTCCGTTTTCAATAGCATAAGATCTCAGGTCATCCAGTGTTAATTTTCCTTCTTCAAATTGTTGTCCTTTTCCGGTATCAAATGAAGCATAGCGTTCTGTTCTTATTTTTTTGTAGTCAGATCTTTGTAAAATATTATCAGCAATGATCAATGCTCTTGCAAATGCATCCATGCCCCCAATATGTGCATAAAACAGGTCAGCGGGATCGGTTGAGTTACGACGGATCTTTGCATCAAAGTTGATCCCGCCTCCTTTAAAGCCACCGGCTTCCAGTACAACCAGCATGATCTCTGTCAGTTCATTGATATTATTAGGAAACTGGTCAGTATCCCACCCGTTTTGTTGATCGCCGCGGTTGGCATCCATGCTGCCCAGCAAACCTGCATCGGCAGCTACCTGTAACTCGTGTTGCATGGTATGACCGGCAAGCGTGGCATGGTTCACTTCAATATTTAAACTAAAATCGTTTAACAGATCATACTGGCGTAAAAATCCAATTACGGTTTCTGCATCATAGTCATATTGATGCTTGGAGGGCTCACATGGTTCTGGCTCAATGAAGAACTGTCCTGTAAAGCCATTCTTCCTTGCATAATCTTTTGCACTATGTAAGAACTTAGCCAGGTGCTCTTTCTCTCTTTTCATGTTGGTGTTCAGCAAACTCATATAGCCTTCACGTCCGCCCCAAAAAACATAATTCTCACCTCCCAGGCTGATGGTTGCATCCAGTGCGGCTTTTACCTGGGCGCCTGCATGGGCCAGCACATGAAAATCGGGATTGGTTGCAGCACCGTTCATGTATCGCCTGTTTGAAAATAAATTGGCCGTACCCCATAATAATTTTACGCCACTGGCATCCTGTTTTTCCCGGAGATAAGAAGTTATTGCCTGCAAGCGTTTTTCATTATCAACAACATCATTGGTAAAATCAACGGCGTCCACGTCATGAAAACAGTAATAAGGCAATCCCAATTTGGTTATAAATTCAAAAGCTGCATCAGCTTTGTCCTTTGCCCTTTCAACAGCATCAGTCTTTTCGCTCCACGGAAATATATGTGTTGGCTCGCCAAATGGATCGGCGCCACTGCCAACAAATGAATGCCAGTATGCACACGCAAAACGTAAATAGTCTTTCATGGTTTTACCGGCTACCTTTTTATTTTCATCATACCAGCGAAAAGCCAAAGGATTGTCGGTTTCAATACCTTCGTATTTTATTTGTGGTATGCCTTTAAAAAATTCCTGCCCGCCTGTTATTACCTGCGTCATATTTATTGATTTAGTTGTGTTAATAAAATGTCCCTCCATGCGCTGTAGATCTCATCATACAATCCTGCATTTACCGGCTCTACTTTCCGGACCTGTTTACATGCACTGAAAGCATCTTTATAAGATGAATAAATACCGGCTCCTATACCTGCTCCAATAGCTGCTCCTGCGCTTCCATCATTATTGTATAACTCAACCGGGATATTAAGTGTATTCACAAAAGACCCTGTAAACACATCGCTCAAAAACATATTTGCTTTTCCTGCCCGGATAACTGTGGGTTGCATTCCGTTCTCTTTCATAATATCCATTCCATAACGAAATGCAAATGCAATGCCTTCCTGTACGGCACGAAAAATATGTGCAGGTGAATGAACAGCTTCCTTGTAGTTAAAATACAGCGAGCCAATGGTTTTATTATTCAACATTCTTTCGGCACCATTGCCAAACGGTAAAATAAATAAACCATCGCTGCCCGGTTTTATTTTTGCAGCTTCTTCATTCATCCATGCATAGGTTTGATCAGCCGCATATTTTCTCTTTGTGAAGCTGTAGCTGAATCCGGCGCCATTGATACAAAGCAATGTACCGATGCTGGTATTTTCTTTTGTATGATTCACATGTGCAAAACCATTCACCCGTGATTGCGGATCGAAACCTAAACTATCATTCACCCCATAGATCACGCCACTGGTGCCTGCCGTGGCAGCCACTTCCCCGGGTTGCAGCACATTTAATGATAAAGCATTATTGGGTTGATCACCGGCTTTATAAGAAACAGGGATACCGCTTTTTAAATTCAGTACTGCTGCAACTTGACTGGTAAGCCTGCCATGATCGTCAAATACATTTTTACATACCGGTATGAATGAATTGCTGAACCCAAAATAATTCATCACATCAGTTGACAACTCATTGTTCTTAAAATCCCAGAATATACCTTCTGATAAAGCGCTGATGCTGGTGGTGATATTACCTGTAAGTTTCATCGCAATAAAATCTCCGGGCAACATGACCTTATCAATTTTATCATATAGCTCCGGTTCATGTTGTTTTACCCATGCCAGTTTAGATGCAGTGAAGTTTCCGGGTGAGTTCAGCAAATGCTGCAAACATTTTTCTTTTCCTATTTCTGCAAAGGCTTTGTCGCCGATCTCCACCGCACGGCTGTCGCACCAAATGATACTGTTGCCCAAAGCGTTTTGATCTTTATCAACCATAACCAGCCCATGCATCTGGTACGCAATACCAATGGAAACAATATCCAGCGGATCATATTTTTTTTGTGCGTGCAATTTTAAAATGGCCATTTGTGTATGCTCCCACCACATACCCGATGATTGCTCTGCCCAACCAGTCCTGGGGCTAATAATCTCTGATTCTGTTTCGGGATATTGGGCTGAAACAATACATTGCTGTGTTGCTGCATCTACAACAGAAACCTTTATTGAAGAAGTACCGATATCAATTCCCAATAATAACATAGGCTTTAAAAGTAATTTTGCATAATTATTAAACCACTATAATTCTTTTTTCAGCAACGCTTTGAAAAGAAGCTTCAATGATGCGAATCACATTCAATCCTTCTTCTGCTGTAACGGGTAATGGCTTTTCATTGCGTATCGCATCATATATTCCATTATAGTATGCCATGTAATTGCCTTTCTCAGAAACAATATATTTCCGTGTGATCTTTCCTTCTATTTCTGTGTGCAATAATCCTTTTCCTTCTTCAGGCTCCGTTCCCCAATCGGCATCAGTTGGGCTTTTTTCTTTTTGCAGGTCTCTTTCCTGCACATCAGCTCT
>JBDSXS010000302.1:0-4807 GCA_039926045.1 Ferruginibacter sp. | reverse complement strand
CAGAAGAGAGTATGCAGCAATATGTTGACCTGGTAAATAAACTGAAAGGTTAGAACCTCTCCATGTGCAAAACCTTGGGTTCTAAAGTGCCCCAGGGCGCCAGTTCCATAATAGGTAAAGATTTTTTTGTGAACTTCCAGTCCCTGTTCAAAAAAATAAATTCGGCCGGGGCTGACGGAAACGTAATAACCAATTTACTGTAATCCTCATTACTGCTCCACGTACCATTGTAGGTAATGCCGTTCTTAACAGCTGTCATTGGCCCATTATAATAAGTGGCTTTATAAAGTACATATGTGTAACCACTGAATTCGGCTGTAAGGTCAGCGCCATTATCGGTTGCCAATTGTACCCTGAAATTTTTATTGAGGATATTGTCTTCAAATTGTTTTTCATAAGCCGACTGCTGAATAGCTTCTACCGGATTCTTACTGCAGCCGTTAAAAATGAACAGCATCATTAAAGCGGTAAAAAAAACAATAGCCGGCCTGTGTATTAATTTTTTCATTATTTATATTTTATGCGGTATAAATAGCATTATACTTTTTGCTGGCATAGTCTATAAAATAATTACTGTTTAAGGTTTCGCCTGTTGCACTGCTGCACAAAGCTTCTGAAGTATAATAACGTCCGTGCCGGTGAATTTGTTGCCTGAGCCATTGCAATAAACCTTCATTATTGCCTGAGGCTAATTCCTGCTCAAAAGATCCATTTTGGCGGCCATATGCTGCATATAATTGAGCTGCATACAAACTTCCCAGGCTATAGGTGGCAAAATAGCCAAAGCTGCCATGGCTCCAGTGTACATCCTGCAGGCAACCTCTTTTATCATCAGGTACTTTTATGCCCAAATACTTTTCGTAATGTTCATTCCAGTATGCCGGTATATCTTTTGTTTTGATGCTTCCATCGATCAGCATTTTTTCAATATCATACCTGATCATCACATGAAAATGATAAGTAAGTTCATCTGCTTCGGTGCGTATCAAAGAGGGCTGCACTTTATTAATGCCTTTGTAAAACCGTTGGGCATCCATCTCTTTAAATTGTTTTGGAAAGAATTTTTTTAATAAAGGCATATTGTGCTCCCAGAATGGTAAACCACGACCAACACAATTTTCCCAAAGCCGGCTCTGGCTTTCATGAATGCTCAAACTGCAATATTCACCAAGGGGTAAACCATATTCTTCGCCTGGTAAACCCTGTTCATACAAGGCATGTCCCCCTTCATGGATACAACTCCAGGTCATGTTGCCAATATCCTTTTCATCAATTCTTGTAGTTATCCTTACATCAGCATTACTAAAATTGATGGTGAAAGGATGCTCACTGATATCCTGCCTGCCGGCTTCAAAATCAAAATGCATCTGTTTTAAAATTTCGATACCAAATTGCCATTGATTGTCTTTATCAAAATGCTGGTGGAGGAGACTGTTGTCAACCTGGGTTTTGTTCCTGATCGTATCAAGCAGGATAGACAATTGCGGTTTCAGGTCTGCAAAAACTTTATCAACAATTGCCACAGTAAGGCCCCTGTCATAATCATTCATCAAAGCATTGTAAGGATGCTGCTGGTAGCCCAGCATTTCTGCTTCCTGTTTTTTTAATTGTATCAACTCATCCAAAGGCTTTTCAAAACCGGCAAAAGAATTTTCTTTTCGTGCCTGTATCCAGGCATGAAAACTCCTGTTCACCGTTTCACTCATCTTTCGTACAAAATCGCTGCTCAACTTTTTGCTTTTATTATGATCGTACAGGCTAAGTTCCACATTCTTTTGTTCTTTGTCGTCAAGGTCATTTTTTGTCATCAGTTCATTAAGCAATGCGCCGGTGTCATCAGATGTAAATTGTTGGTGTGCTATTTCACTCAGTGTTGCCAGTTGTCTGCCTCTTATATCATTGCCTTTGGGTGGCAGGTAAGTTTCCTGGTCCCATTGCAAAACAGCTGATGCATATTTAACGTCAGCAATTTTTTGCATCTTTGTTTTATACTGGCTATACAGTTCTTTCGAATTCATGTTTAAATTTAGTAAAATGAAGATACAGGAAATTACATCTTTTTTAGAATCGGTTGCACCACCGGCCTTACAGGAAAGTTATGATAATACCGGCCTGCTAACCGGCAACAGCAATTGGGATTGTATCGGCATCATCACCACCCTGGATGCAACAGAAGAAGTTGTACTGGAAGCGATCGAAAAAAAATGTAACCTTATCGTGGCCCATCATCCCATTATTTTTGGCGGACTCAGGAAGATCACCGGGAAGAATTATGTTGAACGAACCATCATCACAGCCATTAAAAATGATATTGCCATTTATGCCATTCATACCAATTTAGATAATGTGCTGCATGGCGTTAATGCGGCTATTGCTGATAAACTAGGTTTAATAAACCGGAAGGTCCTTCAACCCAAAAACGAAACACTAAAAAAACTCTTCACTTTTGTACCGGTTGAATTTGCAGAAAATGTGCGGTCTGCAATTTTTAATGCAGGTGGTGGCCATATCAGCAATTATAGTGAATGTAGTTTTAATATTGCAGGGCAGGGTACTTTTAAGCCGGGAGAAGGCTCAAACCCTTTTACGGGTAAACGTGGGATAAGGCATACCGAAGATGAAATAAAGATGGAAATAATCTTCCCTGCATGGCTCGAGCAAGATATTATGAAAGCCCTGCAGACAGTCCATCCTTACGAAGAAGTGGCTTATGATATTATTACCCTGGATAACCACAACCAGCAGGTTGGAAGTGGGTTAGTAGGGGAGTTGCCTGAAGCAGTCAATGAGAACACTTTTTTGGGGCTTTTAAAAGAAAAATTCAACCTTTCTGTAATACGACATACCCCTTTATTGGATAAATCGGTAAAGAAAATAGCCCTTTGCGGGGGTGCAGGGAGCTTCCTGATCGGGGCCGCAGTAGCCACCGGCGCCGATTTCTACATAACCGGGGATATTAAATATCATGAATTCTTTGATGCCAACGACAGGCTGGTTATTGCCGATATTGGCCATTATGAGAGCGAACAGTTCACAATCGCCCTGTTATTTGATCTTTTGAGCCAAAAATTCCTTACCTTTGCCGTCCTAAAAACAGGCGTAAAAACCAACCCGGTGCATTACTTCCTGTAATTTCAAATATCAAATTTCAAAAATAATATGGCCGCAGTTAAAGAATTCTCAATTGAAGAAAAATTAAGCGCACTAGTACTTTTACAAAAAGTAGATTGTAAGCTGGATGAAATTCAAATTCTAAAAGGTGAATTACCGATGGAGGTTAAAGACCTGGAAGATGAAATTGAAGGCCTGCATGCCAGGCAAACCCGCGTGGAAGAAGAAATAAACGGTATCCAGGAATTTATTGCCCAAAAGAAAGAAGGTATTAAGGAAGCTGATGCCCTGGTAAAAAAATACGAGAAGCAGAGTGAGAACGTAAAGAATAATCGTGAGTTTGAAGCGATCAATAAAGAGATCGAAATGCAGACACTCGAAATAAAGCTTTGCGAAAAACATATCAAGGATGCAACTGAAGAAATTGCTGAAAAAGCAAGACAACTGGAAATTGCCAAGAAAGCCGTAGCCAATAAAGAAGGCCACCTGGTTGGTAAAAAAGGCGAGTTGGAAAAGATCATCAGTGAAACAGAAAAAGAAGAAAAGCATTACAATAAAGAAGCAGACAGTGCCCGGAAGCATGCTGACGAGCGTTTGCTGACCAGCTATGACCGTATCCGTAAGAACTACCGTAACGGCCTGGCAGTTGTTGCTGTAGAGAGAGACAGTTGTGGCGGTTGTTTCCACGCTATTCCACCTCAAAAGCAGAGCGAAATCAAATTACGCAAGAAGATCATGGTTTGTGAGAACTGCGGACGTATTTTAGTGGATGCTGATCTGAATGACTCGGTGGTAGTAAAATAGCCCTTAGCCATTAGCTGTTAGCCATTAGCAGCAGTAATAATATTTTTAGCCTATTCTTTTTGAGTAGGCTTTTTTTATCGCTAAATGCTAATGGCTAAAAGCTAACAGCTGCATTCCGAACTTTTAACTAATTTGCTGCTCTATATATGCTTCAAAAATTAAACATACAGAACTACGCCATCATTAATGAACTGGAAATTGATTTTTCAGATAAACTAAATATCATAACCGGGGAGACCGGTGCCGGGAAAAGTATTGTAATGGGTGCGTTGAGTTTGATATTGGGCGAAAGGGCTGATAGCAGCGTATTGCAGCAAAAGGAGAAGAAAGCAGTAGTGGAAGGATCGTTTAAAGCGATGAATAAAAAAGCCATCAGGGAGTTTTTAAAAGAGAATAACCTCGATGCCGAAGATCTGTTAATGATCAGGAGAGAGATAGCTGCTAACGGAAAATCAAGGGCATTTATAAATGATACACCGGTTAATCTTAACCAGCTTAAAGCATTGGGTACATTATTGGTAGACCTGCATCAGCAATTTGATACATTAGAGTTAAGTTCATCAGATTTTCAACAGGAGGTTTTGGATGCATTGGCAGGCAATGCAGAACTGCTGCAACAATATCTGCAGGTCTTTCAGCAGTACAAAAAAGCAAAAAAAGAATTATTGGAGTTACAATCAGAACAAGCTGCTGCCAATGCGGCACTGGATTATAACCAGTTTTTGTTTGATGAGCTGGACGAAGCCGGATTTACAGCAAATGAACTGGAAGAACTGGATGCAGAATTAAAATTGCTGAGCAATGCAGAAAATGTTAAACAGGAACTTGCCGGTATCTGTTATGAATTGAAAGAAAGTGAGCAACCGGTTGTACAGCAGTTAAAGGCACTGTA
>JBDSXS010000301.1:0-6558 GCA_039926045.1 Ferruginibacter sp. | reverse complement strand
AATATGAACGCAGTAGCATTTGTTCATGAGCAACTGGACACAAAAGGAAAAGCAAAACTTCCAAATTTTAAAGCAGGCGACAATGTCACTGTTAACTATAAAATTGTAGAGGGTACCAAAGAGCGTATCCAAAGCTTTAAAGGCGACGTTATTAAGCGCCAGGGAACCGGTGCCACCGCTTCATTTACAGTACGTAAAATGAGTGATGGCGTAGGTGTTGAGCGTCTATTTCCGGTATTTTCTCCTAATATTGAGAGCGTGGTATTACACAAAATAGGTAATGTGAATCGTGCAAAACTGTACTATCTACGTGATAGAAGTGGTAAAAGTGCTCGTATCAGTGAGAAAAGAAGGGCTGTGGTAAAGAAATAAACGTAATTATACTATAGTTAAAGGGCAAAAATTAATTTTTTGCCCTTTTTTCTTGCCTGTTCCGGTAATTGGTATTATTATTGCCTCCTAACAACTAATCCAACATCCTTCAAAAAGGCTTTACCACTGAATTATTTTTTAATCTTTAAAACTTAAACCATGAGAAGGATTATGCTTTCCCTGATCGTACTATTTGCCTTAGCCTTTTTAGTTTCCTGTGCCCGGGGTATTTCTCCTGAGCAGGCTGCCAATGGTAAAGCCAGATGTGGCAGAACCTATGTTCGGTAAATTATCTTATGTCTTCACTGCCTCGTTAATCAACAGTTAACTTTGTTATACTAAATAGTGGGGTTAGTGAATATTTGATTTATCTTCGCAGTCTAAATCAACATTATGACTTTATCTGTGTTAAACAACATCTTTTTACTTTCTATGCCTGGTGGCAGCGAGTGGATCCTTATTATTATTGTTGTGCTGTTAATGTTTGGCGGTAAAAAAATTCCTGAGCTGATGAGAGGCGTTGGCCGTGGAATGCGTGAATTTACAGACGCAAAAAACAATGTGAAAAGTGAGATCGAAGAAGGAATGAAGGAAAAAGACGCAAAATAAAAAATACCCGGGAATGAATTATTCCTGTTTTTCGGCTGAAGTGCACCCTTTGACAGGGAACACTTCAGCCGATTTTATATTAACCCGATCAGCATTATTTCTATGTTTTTATACAAGGATATAAGACAATATCACCAGGATCTTACAGACAATAAAATAAACTGTGTTGATGCTGTTCAATTTTACCTCCAACAAATTGACGCCAATAAAAAACTGAATGCTTTTACAGAAGTGTGGGCCGATGAAGCATTGGAGCAAGCCATGGAACTGGATGAAAATAGAAAGCACGGAGAGCCATTGAAAAAACTTCATGGAGTGGTCATCGCCATTAAAGATGTTATCTGTTATAAAGACCATGTGGTAACTGCTTCTTCAAAAATTCTGGAAGGATTTAAAAGCTTATATAGCGCTACTGCTGTGCAACGTTTACTGGATGAAGATGCCATCATTATCGGAGCCTGTAACTGCGATGAATTTGCTATGGGAAGTTCCAATGAGAACTCAGTATATGGTAATGTATTAAATGCTTTGGATAATACAAAGGTGCCGGGCGGATCATCAGGAGGCAGTGCTGTTGCCGTACAGGCGGGCATGTGTATGGCGAGTTTAGGAAGTGATACCGGCGGATCTGTAAGGCAACCGGCAGATTTTTGCGGTATTGTAGGTTTAAAGCCCACTTACGGAAGAATTTCGCGTTATGGATTGATCGCTTATGCATCTTCTTTTGACCAGATGGGGATCTTTGCAAATAACATAGCTGATATTGCTTTGTTACTGGAGATCATGAGTGGTGAAGATGAATTTGACAGTACGGCAATACAGTTGCCAGTTGGCAATTGGCAGTTGGCTGAATGCCTGACAGATAATGAGCAACTCAAAATAATTGAAAAGAAATACCGGCTTGCTTATTTTAAAGAATCGCTTCACCATCCTTCTCTTGATAAAGAAATAAAAGAAACTATTTTAAACCTTGTTGATGACTTGAGATCAAAAGGGCATACAGTTACTGAGATCGATTTTGACCTGCTGGATTATGTGGTGCCCGCCTATTATGTATTAACCACGGCTGAAGCAAGCAGCAACTTAAGCAGGTATGATGGGGTCCGCTATGGGTATCAAACCAAAGACAATATAAAAGATTTAACAGAGTTTTATAAACGGACAAGAAGTGAAGGTTTTGGCAAAGAAGTGCAGCGCAGGATCATGTTGGGTACCTTTGTTTTAAGTAGCGGTTATTATGATGCTTATTTTACCAAAGCCCAGCAGGTACGCAGGCTGCTTACCGATAAAACCAATGCCATATTCATTGATTTTGATGCAGTTATAATGCCCACAAGCCCTACAACTGCATTTAGTATCGGGGACAAAAGCAGTGATCCAATTGCCATGTATTTAGCAGATATTTTTACCGTATTTGCCAATTTAACGGGTATACCGGGTATTTCTATTCCGCTATTTAAACACAGCAATGGGATGCCATTTGGACTTCAGATTATGACTAAAAAAACAGATGAACTAACTTTGCTGCAAATAGCTGATCAACTTTTAAAACATCAGCAAGCGGATCAACTTAAAAAATGAAGCAATTACTCTATATAATCATTTTCCAACTGCTTTTACTTACTGTAAAAGCAGGCAGTATGGCAGATATGCCTTATCAACAAAAAGTGGTTGATACCAGTGTTATCCCCGATCCTGTAGAAGAAAAAATAATTGCTGAAGTAATAACTACAAAAGCTCCGCCAAAAGAAGAAAAAGTGCAGTACATGAGCCAGGTAACGAAGTATGGCTTTAAAAATTTATTTGCTAAATACAATTACAACCCGGCTCTGCCCTACTCATCGCAGGTTAACCCAAATGCAGAAGTCTATATGCAGGATTATTTACGTATCCATACCAATAGCCTGAACAGTATGAAAGGCTGGGGCCAGCCTTATTTTAACTTGATAGACAATATTCTTTCTCAATACGGGTTGCCAAGAGAGCTTAAATACCTGGCTGTAATAGAAAGTAATTTAAATACAAGAGCCACCAGTTGGGTTGGTGCAGGAGGCCCCTGGCAGTTCATGCCTTATACAGCCAGGGATTACGGCCTGGTAGTAAACGGTGTTTTGGACGAACGCAGGGATTATTATAAAAGTACCCATGCTGCTGCGAGGTACCTGCTATCACTATATGCTCAAATGAAAGACTGGCTTTTAGTAATTGCTGCTTATAACGGGGGACCGGGCAGGGTTTACAGTGCTATTAAAAAAAGTGGCAGCAGGAATTTCTGGGCGCTGCAATATTATTTACCAACAGAAAGCCGCAACCATGTAAAAAAATTTATAGCCACACATTATATCATGGAAGGTACAGGAGGTATTACTACTACTGTATCCAATGCGTCGGGTAATTATGGACCAGGTATGAATTCGTATGATAACCAGTCAATTTTAACTGAAGAAGAGAAAGAATTTGCAACTACACAAAGCATAACCGGCAAATACAATTCTTTGGTGATCACAAAAAATCTGGCCATGGACATTGTTTCCTTTAACCGCTACAATCCCGATTTCGATAATATGATGAGCATCAATGGTAATTATGACCTAAGGTTACCCGCTGATAAAATGCAGTTGTTTTTGGCAAACAAGTATGTTATACTTAATGAGTGTGTTCAACTTTTACTGGGCGATAACCCGGCTCCACCACCCAATCAAACTACTACATACCCAAGCCCAAAAAATTCAAAGAAAAAGAAGGGGTGATCTTATTTCAACACTTTCATTATTGCCTCCGCCTTTAGCATACACTCTTCGTATTCCATGACTGCATCGCTGTTATAAGTAATGGCACCCCCTGTTTGAAAGGAAAGATATTTTGCTGCTTGGTTATAAAGGATGCTCCTGATCACCACGTTAAAATCAAAATCACCTCCCGGCTTTACATACCCAATTGCACCCGAAAACAAACCCCGCCTGCTTTGCTCGTATTGTTCAATTAATTCCATCACCTTTTTCTTGGGCGCCCCTGTCATAGAACCCATGGGAAACGTTGCTTTAACACAGTCGATCCAGTTTATACCATCTTCCAGTTCTCCACTTACGGTACTTATCATTTGATGCACCTGGGGAAAGCTGTATATTCCGAACAATTCATCCACCTTAACTGACCCCGCTTTACAAATTCTGCTAAGGTCATTCCTTACCAGGTCAACTATCATCACATTCTCGCTCTTTTCCTTACTGCTTTTTAACAGGTAGTTTTTAGAAATTTCATCTGCGGCCTCATCATTAAAATTACGTTTGGTTGTTCCTTTAATAGGTTGAGAAAAAACTTTGTTGCCTGATTTTTTCAAATACCGTTCAGGGCTGGCACATAAACAATAGCGGGAATTAAATTTATAAAAAACCGAGAAAGGGTTTGGTGACAAGGTGGTTAGCCTGTTATAAATCTGCAAAGGATCAATATCAATATGGTCAGCAAAAAATTCCTGGCAAAAATTAATTTCATAGCAATTGCCACGTAAAATATGTTCCCGTAATTTTTCAATGATAACACGATAATCAGCCCTGCTTATTTTATTCTGAATAAAAGCCTTAGGTCCTCCGGTTTCGGCAATAACCGAAGGATAAGTAAGGATATCCCTGTAGACCTCTTCAGCATCACCATCAATAAATATCTTTACTGCTGCATTATCCAGTTGAAGTACGATCTCCGGAACAAAGAAATGGAGATCGTTAAACCCAATGCCATCAGCATGATTCGAATGTAGTGTTTCAGTTTCATTCTTCAGGTCATAACCAAAATGACCAAAAAGCCATTCTTCTTTATTATCTGAATAGAAACTTTGCAGCCCTTCAAAGGCTTTGCCTGACTGCATTTGAATGTTGGTTTTACTTCCTGCAGCCAGTAAACATTCAAATGCCGGCTCACTAAAATCATAGTGTCGGTTGTCTAATAAACAAAAAATGTTGAACCGGTTTACCCAATTCAACATCTGTATCCTAAAAATATTAAAGTTGTCAACAGGAAAAGAAATACTTGTTTTCACTATCTTATTTTTCCCGTTACTTAACGCTACATTAAAAATCGTCTTCCTCATCATCAAAGTCATCATCCAGCCCGAGGTCATTAAAGTCATCTTCTACCTTAAAATCATCATCCTCATCTTTTGATTTACCCGCTTTTTTAGCGGGCGCTTTCTTACCAGTAGATTTGGGTACATCAAACTCATCAAAGTCCGGGTCCCAGTCATCATCTTCTTCTGCTTTGTCCCAATCATCTTCCTTTTCCACATCATCATCGTCATCATCATCGTCATCTGCCCCTTTTTTCTTGGGAGCAGATTTTTTCTTGGGAGCAGGGGTGACCTCTTCATCATCATTAAAATCATCGTCATCATCATCTGCTCCTTTTTTCTTTGGCGAAGATTTTTTTATTGCCCGTATTACAGATGCGAAATCTACTGTAACTGTTCCTGTTGTTATGTCGTCAGATATTAAAGTCATAATTCAAAAATGGATTAATACTGTAAAATTTCCAAAACTGTTTTACATAGCCAAAAAAAACACAAGGTTTTTTTTATTTTTTTTAAGCTACTATTAATTGATCCCTCCCCGGGCCGTTGCTGATATACTTTACAGGAACACCTAAAAATTCATTCAGGTAGTCAATATAGGTTTTCATTTCTCCCGGCATTGCTGTAAAGTCTTTGATCCCGGTAATATCCTTTTGCCATCCTGCAAATGATCGGTAAACCGGTTCTATATCAACCTTGTTCATTTGAAAAGGTACATAATTTTTCTCTTCGCCATTTATTTTATACCCGTTACAAACTTTTAACTCCGCCAATCCATCCAGTATATCGGCCTTGGTCATAATGATTTGCGTAACGCCGTTTATCATGCAGGCAAACTGCAGGGCCACCAGGTCGATCCAGCCACAACGGCGTGGACGGCCTGTAGTACTTCCAAATTCATTTCCTGTCTTACGGATCAATTCACCGGTCTCATCATGTAATTCTGTAGGAAAAGGGCCACCACCTACCCTGGTGCAATAGGCTTTTGAAATACCAAACACTTCTTTGATCTTTTGCGGCGGTATCCCTAAACCAGTACAGACACCAGCCGATATGGTATTGCTGCTTGTTACAAAAGGGAATGTTCCAAAATCAACATCCAGCATGCTGCCCTGCGCACCTTCAGCTAAAACCCTTTGTCCTTTTTGTATTTTTTCGTTGATGAAATATTCTCCATTCACAATTTTAAACTCACGTAAGAATTCCATGGCCTCAAAAAATTCTTCTTCCCAGGCATTGATATCTTCCTGGAAATTAAAATTATCCAGCAGGCGCTGGTGCTTCATCCGCAGTTTAATATAATCGGTAGTAAAACTTTTGTCCAGCAAATTCCCAACACGCAATCCATTGCGGCCTGTCTTATCCATATAAGCCGGGCCAATACCTTTTAAAGTGCTGCCGATCTTTTCGTTTCCTTTGGAAAGTTCACTGGCTTTATCAAGCGCCCGGTGTGTTGGTAAAATAAGGTGGGCACGTTCACTGATGTATAAATTCTTCTTATAATCTACGCCAAA
>JBDSXS010000300.1:0-8749 GCA_039926045.1 Ferruginibacter sp. | reverse complement strand
GGCCGTGAACTTTGTTGCAGTAGCTGGCTAACCGACTTTAAAAGTGTAAATACCAATGCGGCACGATACCAGAATTTAAGCATTAATCAAACCAAGTTAAGCGGACAATGCGGCCGTTTAAAATGCTGTTTAAATTACGAACTGGATACCTATATGGATGCACTCCAGTTTTTTCCGGATGATGCCGACATGCTGGAAATGGAAAAAAGCCGGGCCTTTTTGGTGAAGAAAGATATTTTCCGCAACCTGATGTGGTACACCATGCCCGACAGTAACAAGCAATACCCGTTAACCATTGATCGGGTAAAAAAAATAAAAGAATTAAATAAACAGGGTGTTCGTCCATCCGACCTGGAGCCGGTAGAAGTGGTGAGCAATAAACCGAAAGAAATAGAACCAACCTATGCCGATGTGGTTGGCCAGATAAGTTTAAAGAGTCTTGAAAAAACCAGCCGCAAAAGAAGAGACCAGGAAAGAGGTCCTAATCAACCCGCAAGGAACAGGCAAGGGGGCGGCAACCAACAATCCGGAGGATCAGGTGGACAGGGAAAGAACAGGCAAGGTGGGGGTAATCAGCAAAACCGTGGTGGTAATCAACAAAACCGTTCACAAAACCAGGATGGTGGAGGAAACCAGCAACAGGGCGGTGGAAATCAACAGGGTGGTAACCAACAAACCCGTTCACAAAACCCGGGTGGCGGTCAACGGAACAATAATAATCCTAACAGGCAAGGACAAAATAATAATCGTAACAGGCCTAACCGGGGAGGAGGGCAACAAAAGCCAAATCAAAATCCGGGTAACGGCGGCGATAAAAAATAACTACATTTTAAAATGAACGTCGGGTTTTACACCTGGCGTTTTTTATTTTTGCAGCATAATACTACAAATGTCTATAACAGTAAATAATCTTACCAAAACTTACGGCACACAAAAAGCAGTTGATGATATTTCTTTTACTATAAATAAGGGAGAGATCGTTGGTTTCCTGGGTCCCAATGGAGCAGGCAAATCAACCACTATGAAGATCATTACCGGTTTTATACCCGCAAACTCAGGTTCAGCAACGGTTTGCGGCATTACTGTTGAAGAGAACAATAACGAAACAAAAAAGAAGATCGGTTATTTACCCGAAGCCAATCCTTTGTATTACGACATGTATGTGAGGGAGTATATTGATTTCATCACCAATGTGCACCAGGTAAAGAACAAAAAGGAAAAGATCGAAGAAGTGATCAAAACGGTAGGGCTAACTGTTGAAGCCAATAAAAAGATCGGGCAGTTAAGCAAGGGTTATAAACAACGTGTGGGTTTGGCCGCCGCCCTGGTACACGATCCCGAAGTTTTAATATTGGATGAGCCCACCAGCGGGCTTGATCCCAACCAGATCGTTGAGATTCGTGACGTGATCAAAAAACTGGGAGAGCATAAAACCGTTTTATTCTCCTCGCATATTTTACAGGAGGTACAGGCCATCTGCGACCGGGTGATCATTATCAACAAAGGAAAAATTGTTGCGGATGATATACTGAGCAACCTGGTTAACAAAAAACATTTCAATGAATTAAGATTGGAAATCAAGGAAGTTGTGCAGGAAGATGTTTTTGACGGCATTCAAAATATAAAACAACTGAATGCCCATACCTGGTTATTTAAAACAGATGATGCCGATGCTTTAAAAAGAAGGATTATGGAAATCAGTCTCAAAAAAAATCTCAATATTATTTCATTACAAAGCGAATCTGTGGGAAGTTTAGAAGATATTTTCAGAACTTTGACCACCAATTAACGCCTGCCCGAATGAATTCATTCAGGCGGGGATTAACAAATAAACCAATTAACTAAAGATGAGTTACATCGCCTCCATTCATGCCCGCCAGATATTAGACAGCCGTGGCAACCCAACCGTAGAAGTAGATATTTTAACCGAGAACGAACACCTTGGTCGTGCAGCCGTACCAAGCGGCGCCAGCACCGGTATTCATGAAGCAGTTGAGTTGCGTGACGGCAATAAAAAAATATACGGAGGCAAGGGTGTACTTAAAGCGGTAAAAAACGTAAACACCATACTTGCTGATAATTTATTGGGATGGGATGTTGCCGATCAGACAGGTATTGATGCTATGATGAATGCGCTTGATGCCACACCTAATAAAGGAAAGCTGGGTGCCAATGCCATTCTTGCGGTAAGCATGGCTGTGGCCAAAGCTGCAGCATTGGAAGCCAATCTTCCTTTATACAGGTATATTGGGGGTACTAATGCCAAGATCTTACCCATCCCGATGATGAATATTTTAAACGGTGGTGCACATGCCGATAATAAGATCGACTTCCAGGAATTTATGGTTATGCCTGTTGGCGCTTCAACTTTCAGCGAAGGTTTGCGCTGGGGTGTTGATATTTTTCATGCATTAAAAACGGTGTTGAAGAAAAAAGGGTACTGTACCAATGTGGGTGATGAAGGCGGATTTGCACCAAATATCCAAAGCAATGAAGAAGCGATCGAAACTGTATTGACAGCCATTGAGGCCGCAGGTTATTCAACCGGGAGCCAGGTAAAAATTGCCATGGATGCCGCCAACAGCGAGCTGTGGAATGGCAAAGAAAAAAAATACATTTTCCATAAAAGCGATGGTAAAAAAATGACCAGTGAACAGCTGGTAAAATACTGGGAGAGCTGGGTTAAGCAATACCCTATTTGTTCTATTGAAGACGGTATGGCCGAAGACGACTGGAAGGGGTGGAAAATGCTGACCGAAGCCGTGGGCAGTAAATGCCAGCTGGTGGGTGACGACCTTTTTGTAACCAATGTAACCCGTTTGGAAAGAGGGATCAATGAAAGTATTGGAAACGGGCTGTTGGTTAAGGTAAATCAAATTGGCACCATCACCGAAACCATTAATGCAGTCAGCATGGCACAGCATAATGGCTTCAATACCATCATGAGCCACAGAAGTGGTGAAACAGAAGATACAACCATTGCCGACCTCGCTGTAGGATTAAACTGCGGGCAAATTAAAACCGGCTCAGCATCCAGAACGGACCGTATGGCTAAATATAACCAGCTGATCCGTATTGAAGAAATGTTGGGAGAAAGTGGTATATATCCAAAAGGAAAGATTAAATTTGGGAAGTAAAATACAGGAGAACTGATCCTGGATACTTGATACTGGATAAGAACAACTATCCAGGATCCAATATCCAGTATCAAATAGTTAACATGAAATTTCTAACCCATATTCCATCCTGGCTCAAGAATAAATACCTGCTTACAGGTACTTTTTTTGTAATATGGATGCTTTTCTTTGATCCCAAGGATCTTTTTTCTGATTTTGAACGCAGCGATAAGTTAAATGGACTGCAAAACAGCGAAAAACACTTAAAGCAACTGATAACAGAATCGCACCAGGAACTGGATCTTTTAAAAAATAATGCCCAAAGCATCGAAAAATATGCCAGGGAAAAATTTCTGATGAAAAAAGACAATGAAGATCTCTTTATTGTTGATCCGGTCCCTGATAACAAATAATTATAGTTTTAAAGGCAATATTCCTGTGTAGCAGCCGTTTATATAACCGGATATGGATATTTAATTTCTTAACACAAGCAACTTAACAGCTAATGCACAATTTTACCCCGGAAGATCTATTGTTATATTTGTATAACGAAACTTCCCCAACACAATCAGCCGAGATAAAGGCTGCTTTGGAAAGCGATTGGAGCCTTCGTGAAAAATTTGAAGTGATAACCTCGGCCCAAAAAAGGCTTGAAGCGCTGAAAATGTCACCTAGCCAGCAAACCATTGACAATATTTTAAACTATGCTGAAAAGGCTGTATCAGAACTAACGCCACAGGCTTAATTCACTCAGGCTTTTAATGTAATTTTAACCTTCCGCTTAAAACGGGAGGTTTTTTTATGACTACAAAAGAACGGTATCGGTTTTTTATAGATTATTTTCTGCAACATGCCCCCGATGCTGAAACCGAACTGATCTACGATGATCCCTTTCAACTGCTGGTGTCAGTTATCCTGTCTGCCCAATGCACCGATAAACGGGTAAATCTTACAACACCCAATATCTTCGAAAAATACCCCGATGCCGTCTCCATGAGTAAGGCTTCCTTTGACGACCTGTATCCCTTAATTAAAAGCATCTCGTATCCGAATAATAAGACCAAACATTTGATCGGCATGTCTACAATGCTGCTGGATAAATTTAATGGGAAAGTGCCCATGACCGTTGATGAATTGGTGCAACTGCCCGGTGTAGGCCGGAAAACAGCTAATGTTATTACTTCGGTAATAGATAACCAGCCTAATATGGCCGTTGATACCCATGTTTTTAGGGTAAGCGCAAGAATAGGGTTAACCACAAATGCCAAAACACCACTGGCAGCCGAAAAACAGCTGGTAAAAAATTTACCCGAACCCTATGTTCATATTGCACACCATTGGCTGATCTTACACGGAAGGTATATCTGCATAGCCCGGAAACCCCGGTGCAGCGAATGTGGCTTATACAGCATCTGTAAATTTGTTAAGAAAAATATTAAAAGTTGATTTATTATTGCAGAATAATCGTTTTATTTGCATGGTATACCCCGATCCTTTTAAAAACCCCAGCCAATTCAACTTTAAAAAAAGGACAAAACTAAATGAAAAAAATTACAATTATTTTCAGTGCTATCTTGATGCTTACAGCATCCGCTGAAAAAGCATCGGCGCAGTATTATTTTTACGACAATAAATACTACGATAGTCCTGTTATGTTTGAACTTGGAGCTTCTGTAGGTGTCATGAACTGCTTAACAGACCTGGGCGGAAGAAAAGGTATTGGTAAAAAGTTTATAAAGGATCTTAACCTTGGTAAAACCACGTTCGCTCCAAGTATTTACCTGAGTGCTATGTACCAGTACATGATCGCTGTAAGACTGGAAGCCACTTTTGGCCAGGTTAAAGCCGATGACAAAGTATTGGCTAAGGTAAAAGAAACCACTTTTGGACGCTATGAAAGAAACCTGAGTTTCAGATCCAAGATCACTGATTTCATGCTTGGTTTTGAAATTCATCCTTTATATATTTTTAACAGGAATAAGGAAGATAAAGAACCACCGCTGTTCTCTCCCTATTTACTTGTGGGTGTTGGATTTTTCTCTTTTAAACCACAGGCCCAATTGGGGAATAAATGGGTTGACCTTCAACCACTAAGCACCGAAGGACAAGGTTTTGCAGAATATCCTGATAGGAAACCTTACAAACTGAACCAGATAGATATCCCCATCGGTGTGGGCGTTAAATATGATCTGAGCCCAACCTTAAATTTAAGGGCTGAATTTAATTACAGGATATTAAGTACAGATTACCTTGATGATGCAAGTACAGAATATATTGATCCTACTTTATACGCCAACTATTTTACCGGCGCTAAATTGAACAATGCGCTTTTACTTAATGACCGCCAGTATGAACTGACTCCTTCTCATGTTACCAATGCAGGTGACCAACGTGGCAATCCAAAAAATAATGACGCTTTCTTTAGCTTCAATGTTAAGATCGGGTACTCTTTTGGAAGAGAAAAAATAAAATAAAAAAAATAATACCAGATAAAAAAATCCCCCGGCATACGGGGGATTTTTTTATCCATGTTTTTCTTCATTTTAATTATAACAAATTCCTGATCTCTTCAAGCAATTCTCCCTTGGTAATGGGTATGCCCATTATTTTATTATAAGGTTTTGCATCTACAAAATAAGCATCACGGATGATCTTTACCAGTTGCCCGTTATTGATCTCGGGGATCAGCACTTTATCAAAGTTTTTCAGGATCTCTCCTAAATTCTTAGGGAAAGGCCTGATATAACGCAGGTGTGCATGAGAAACCGCATGTCCTTCTTTTTGCAATTCAGTACAGGCACTTTTTATAACGCCATAAGTACTGCCCCAACCTAATACCAGTACTTTACCTCTCTCAGCACCGCTATCCAAATGTTGATCAGGAATATAATTTGCGATCAGGTCTACCTTGGCCTGCCTGGTTTTAACCATGTGCTGATGATTCTCCGGTTCATAACTGATATTGCCTGTAATATCTTCTTTTTCCAAACCACCTACTCGGTGTTCCAGTCCGGCTGTACCGGGTATGGCCCATGGCCTTACCAGTTTATCATCTCTTTTATAAGGTTGAAATTTACCGTCCTTATCCATATTGCCTGCAAAATTCTGCGAGGCGAATTGTGTTTTGATCTCAGGAAGTTCGACAGCAGTTGGAAATTTCCACGGCTCGGCGCCATTGGCAATATAACCATCGCTTAAGAACATTACCGGGGTCATATGCTGTACCGAAATTCTTACAGCTTCATACACAGCACTAAAACAATCGCTGGGTGTTGATGCCGAAACGATGGGCATGGGGCATTCGCCATTGCGGCCATAGTAAGCCTGCATCAGGTCGCTCTGTTCTGTTTTGGTTGGCAATCCTGTTGATGGGCCACCTCTTTGAATATTGATAACGATCAATGGTATCTCCAGCATCACAGCCAAACCAATAGCCTCTCCTTTTAATGCAATGCCGGGGCCACTGCTGGTGGTTACCGCCAGGCTACCGCCATAACTGGCTCCAATGGCCGACGTAATGGCTGCGATCTCATCTTCGGCCTGGAAGGTTTTAATACCAAAATTCTTATACTTACTCAGTTCATGTAAAATATCACTGGCAGGTGTTATCGGGTAACTACCCAAAAATAATTGCAGGCCGCTCTTTTGCGATGCGGCGATTAAACCATAAGCCAAAGCCTGGTTGCCCATGATGGACCGGTATGTACCGGGATCCATTTTGGCCTTCTCTACTTTGTAGCGGGTGGTGAATGTTTCAGTAGTATCGCCATAATTATAACCGGCTTGCAATGCTTTCACATTGCTTTCATATATCTCGGGTTTGTTGCCAAATTTGTCTCTTATAAATCCAATGGTGTTGTCTAATTCACGGTTATACATCCAGTACAAAAAGCCCAATACAAACATATTTTTTGCACGGTCCTTTTCTTTCACGCCCATCGTAATATCTTTCAAAGCCTCCCTGGTCATCTTGGTAACATCCATCCTGATCACTTCATAATTACCGAGGCTGTCATCTTCCAAAGGATTTACACCTTCGGGATAATTAGCCAACCGCAGGTTCTTGGGATCAAACCCATCTTCATTGGCAATAATGCGGCCACCGGGCTTTAAACCATGCAGGTTCGTTTTTAATGCAGCGGCATTCATAGCCACCAACACGTCGCAGGCATCACCGGGGGTAAATACACGGTCGGATGAAAACCTCAACTGGTAACCACTCACACCGGGCAGCGTACCTATCGGGGCACGTATCTCCGCCGGAAAATCCGGGAAAGTTGCCAGGTCGATCCCCAGCATAGCTGTGTTATTGGTAAACTGACTTCCCGTCAATTGCATACCATCGCCACTGTCGCCCGCAAACTTAATGACTACATCCTGTAGTGTCTCCTGCTTATTACTCATGGTTTCTTTTGTTGTGTAGCGAAGTTAACAATTTACTCATTTGAAAAAACACGACCTTGATCATATTTTAGGACTCTATCCCTGCAATTTGAAATTAATAAATTAGGTTTGTCCAAATTTTTTGAATGTACGACCTGCACGATTTTTTAACTGCCATACCCGTTCATGAACTGAATGATGATAAGGGATATACAGATGGACAATTAGCCAAGCATATTGCTGTTTATGAAAATGAACTGCCCGATATCACAGATGCAGATATTGTTATTGTTGGCGTAAATGAAACAAGGGGAAGCGGCATCTTCGACAATACGCTGAGTGCCGCCGACTGCATCCGCAAACAATTATATCAACTGCATTACTGGCACACCGATATTGTTATTGCCGACATTGGTAATATTAAGACCGGTGCCACTTTAAACGACAGCTACGCTGCTATAAAAACGGTGCTGGCCGAATTGTTCCGAATGAACAAAACGGTTGTGATATTGGGCGGATCACACGATATTACACTGGCTCAGTATTTTGCTTATAAAGAACTGCAGCAGGTGGTAGAAGCAACCTGTATTGATGCAACAATCAACCTGAAAAGCGAGAACCCTTTACGCAGCGAAAATTTTTTACTGGAAATGCTCACCGGCGAACCGAACCTGGTTAAGCATTATAACCATATCGGGTTTCAAAGTTATTTTGTACACCCCCGCATGCTGGAAACCATGGACAAATTACGTTTTGATTGTTACCGGGTTGGTGCTGCCCGGCAGGACCTGGATGAGATGGAGCCCGTAATCAGGAATACGCATTTATTGAGCTTTGATATCAGTGCCATTAAATACAGCGACTCCCCGGCCAGCAATGAAAGTCCGAATGGCTTTACCGGTGAAGATGCCTGTGTACTGGCAAGGTTTGCCGGCATGAGCAATAAACTGAACAGCTTCGGAATTTATGGTTACCTGCCGCAGCAGGATGTAAGAGAACTGAGTGCCAAACAGATCTCACAAATGCTCTGGTATTTTATTGATGGCAAGGCCCGCAGCAAGCAGGAAGCAGCCATTGAGGACAGGGATCTTTTTAATGAATACCATACCAGTTTTACAGAAGTGCAATCTACCTTCCTGCAAAGTAAAAGAACAGGCCGCTGGTGGATGCAACTCCCCAACAAAAAATTTATTCCCTGCAGCTATAAAGATTATGTAACCGCCAGCCAGAATGAAATACCGGAGAGGTGG
>JBDSXS010000299.1:0-3435 GCA_039926045.1 Ferruginibacter sp. | reverse complement strand
ATCAGGTAAGGATTATAACCCCGCCGGTTTTGAAATAGGATGATCTGCCTGTCGGCATCCAATGCTTTTTGCATGGCTTCTTTTAATTGCGGGCTGATCATTACTTTTCCCTTTTGCGCCACCTGCCTGGTATCAACAATTTCTATCTCGGGTAATTTGATGCCGCCAAAACGTTCATTCAATTCTACCAAAGCATATTTATCATGCATGGCATTAAAATAACTTTCAACCGATGGTGTGGCACTGCCCAATAAAACTTTAGCGGGAAAAAGCGATGCATAATAAATGGCAGCATCCCTTGCATTGTACCTGGGAGCCGGATCCTGCTGTTTGAATGATGGATCGTGCTCTTCATCCACTATTATTAATCCAAGGTCTTTAAAAGGCAGGAAAAGGGCGCTCCTTGCACCCAACACGATCTTTATTTCCCCGGTTCTTATTTTATTCCACAATTCAATGCGTTCATTATTGTTAAATCTTGAATGGTAAATGGTGATATTGCCGCCAAAATGTTTTTGCAGCCGGCGGATGATCTGCGTTGTTAACGCGATCTCCGGTAACAGGTACAATACCTGCTGCCCTGCGGCAAAATATTTTTCGATCAGTTTAATGTACACCTGTGTTTTTCCGCTGCTGGTGATACCATGCAACAGGCAAACATTTTTTGTTTCAAATGCTTTTGCAACGGCATCAGAACTTTGCTGCTGTGCAGCGCTGAATTCAAAATCGATCTCCACATTTTTGGGTAACGATCTTATCCGGTCAACCGACCGCTTCTCCACGATCAAAATATTTTTTTCTGTAAGTCCTTTTAACTGGGCAATAGAAGCCCCGGCTTTTTTCAGTAGTTCATGTTGAATAACATCGCCTTCAGTTTTTTGCAGGTGCAAAAATGCCAGTAACAACTCCATTTGTTTGGGCGCCCTGCTCCAGTTATTGAGCAGTTCGCTTAGCTTTTCTTCATGGCTATATTCGGAGTTCAGGATAACATAGCTTTCTTTTTTAACCTTGTATTGTTCATCCATGGCTTCCCAAACAAAACATATCTTTTTATCGATCAGCTTTTTTACCAGGGGATATACATGCGTTATATCCAGTATCTGCTGTACTTCTGTTAACCGTAATTCTTTTTTCAGCAGCAGGGCTTCTGCCACTAAAAATTCTTCATCATTCAAATGGGTAAAATCTTCGCCTGCTTCTTCGTTGTAGATAAGGATCGTTTCGCTGCTCAGTTTAAAATGCGTGGGTAAGGCTGCAGCCATTACTTCTCCTTCGCTGCACATATAATATTCGCTGAGCCATTGCCACAGTTTTAATTGCTGCGGAAACAGGATGGGTTCATCATCCAATACGTTTAAAATGGCTTTGGTTGGATAAGGAGGTTGTTTATCCAATATCGATTTGATGATGCCGGCATATTTTTTATGCTTGCCAAAAACAACTTCTACCCTGCACCCGGGTATGGCCCTGGCTAAAAATTCTGTGGGAATGGAATAGGTATACGTTGTGGGCAGCGCCAGCGGAAGTATGATCTCTGCCCAAAAACCGGATGATCCGTCTGCAAATTGTATTTCGTTTCCTATGCTCATCTTACTTGTACTACGTAGCTATTTTTACAATTTTGATTTTACTTACGCTGATCGTAAAAGAGCGAAGTAGTATTGTCCTAAAGTTAATCTATGTCTTGTTTATTGAGCAGTCGTTTTTATCCAGCTGGCTTTATAAGCGATCAGTTTTTCTTCCATCAGCTTATATACTTTCTCTCTTAAAAGATCTACATCATCCAGGCTAAGTCCGTCAACTGGTATTTCTTCCAGGTAAACCGATCTTGATCTTCCAGCTGTAATAGAAAATATGGTTTCGTAATGCATCCTGTCATATGTATCCAGGAATAAAACCGGTTTAATGGGTGTTTGTGTTTCAATGGCAATTTTAAATGCCCCGTCATAGAATTCCTTTAATGGCCTGTGCGTTAAATTAAATGTTCCTTCGGGGGCAATTACAATGGAGATCCCTTTTTTTATAACAGATTTAAGTTGCAGTAAACTCTTCGCCCTTTTTTCCGGGCTACTCCTTTCTACCATAACAGCTGTATTGCTGTATATGAAACCAAAGAGGGGGACTTTTGCCATTTCAGCCTTTCCCAATACCCTGATGTGCTGCCAGCGAATGGTTTTTAGCAAAACCGGTATATCCATATAGGAAATATGGTTAAACACAAATACATAGGGCCTTGACCGGTCATGGGGCACTTCAAATATATTACGGTGAAATATGCCGGTCATAAGTAAGAAAAAGTCGGCCCACAGGTGGCAAAGCCTGTAAATAAAATTGCCCCCCCGTATTTTGCCAAAAAAAGAGGCCACAACAACTATGGGAAATATTAACAGCAGGAAGCTGATAAAGATCAAAAACGCGTAAATGGTGAACAGTATTTGTATGAACCGGGCTATATATCGCATAGTAAGGGGCGAATGTAATGAGAATATGCTGTTTATAAAGCAGGTTTTAGGTGATTTTCAAGTTATATTGCCTGGGTTTTCCCCACAGAAGGGATTTTAGTGTATATTTTTTCAAAAACATAGCTCAGTTCTGAAGCTAAACCCTTACCTTTGCCGTCCTAAATTTGGGAATTTTATGTTAGCAATAGTAAAAATAGCAGGCCAGCAATTTACAGTTAAAGCAGGCGATAGCTTATACGTACCTCATATAGAGGGAAAGACCGGTGACTCCGTTGAGTTTTCCGAAGTATTGATGACCCATAATGACGGAAGCGTTGTTTTAGGATCAGATGTAAAAACTGTGGTTACCGCCGAAATTATCAGCGACCTGGTAAAAGGTGATAAAGTGATCGCGTTTAAAATGAAAAGAAGAAAAGGTTTCCGTAAAAAGCACGGACATCGTACGCAGTATACTCACATTAAGGTAACTGCAATCGCATAAAAAAAGTTACATGTTAATCCGTTAATTGGTTTATTAGTAAAAACCATTCCCCGGATTAACGAATTAACGGATTAACGTATAAACAAATAAAAACATGGCACACAAAAAAGGTGAAGGCTCGGTAAAGAACGGTCGTGATTCACACAGCAAAAGATTAGGTGTAAAAATTTACGGTGGTCAACCTGCATTGGCAGGAAATATAATTATCCGTCAACGCGGAACAACTTATCATCCCGGAAAAAATGTGGGAGTTGGAAGAGACTTTACCATTTTTGCATTGACAGATGGACTTGTTGAATTCAAAAAAACAAGAGGCGACAAGACTGTTGTTTCTGTTTCTGCCGTTGAAGCCAGTGCATAATTTTTTAATATTTTTTTTGGTAGTTTAAAAAATATTTTTATTTTTAAGTATTATTTACTAACCAATTAAATTTTAAAAAAATGGCAACAAAGAAAAAAGCTGCAAAAAAAGCTGCTCCAAAAAAAGCCGCT
>JBDSXS010000298.1:0-9336 GCA_039926045.1 Ferruginibacter sp. | reverse complement strand
TTTTTTTATTCTTTGCCATCCTCCCTTAAAATTTTACTTTTGCCACTTAACTATAGATTTTATGGGTAATGTAAAACTAAGTGTGCTATCCGAAACGCTGAAGGCATCTGAAATTGTAAGGCTGGGTGCCACAATAAAAGAAAAGATGAACAAGGGGGAAAGTATTTACAATTACACCATCGGCGATTTTGATTCTTCCATATTTCCCATTCCTGCAGAACTTGAAGCAGAGATTCTTGATGCTTATAAGAGCGGTTTTACCACATACCCGGCAGCAGAAGGTAATTTGGACCTGAGAGAAGCTGTTTCTGCTTTTATGTCATCCAGGGCCGGTTTACATTATGCAGCAAACGAAATCTTAATTGCTGCCGGCGGCAGGCCATTGATCTATGCATTATACCGTGCCGTTGTTGATAAAGGAGATAAGGTAATTTACCCCGCACCAAGCTGGAACAATAATCATTATGTTCATTTTACAGAAGGAGAACACATTGTGCTGGAAGCCGAAAAGGAAAACAATTTTATGCTTTCTGCGTCGCAAATAAAAGAACACATTAATGGAGCAACATTACTTTCATTGTGTTCTCCCCTTAACCCTACCGGAACAACTTTTGGTAAAGATGAATTAAATGCTATCTGCGACCTCGTAATTGATGAAAACAAGCGTCGTGGCGAAGGAGAGAAAAAATTATACCTGATGTATGACCAGATCTATTGGACACTTACATTTGGAAACACAGTACATTATAACCCGGTTACGCTAAACCCTGAAATGAAAAACTATACCATTTTTATTGATGGTATAAGCAAAGCTTTTGCAGCCACCGGCGTTCGTGTCGGATGGGCTATGGGACCTGTTGATGTATTGGTTAAGATGCGTTCTATCAATAGTCACGTGGGTGCCTGGGCGCCTATGGCAGAGCAAAAGGCTGTTGCTAAATATTTACATAGAACTGAAGCTATCGATAAATATTTTGTACACTTCAGGGATGAGATAAATGTCAGGTTGCAAAACATTTTTACCGGCTTTCAGCAAATGAAGAATGAAGGGTACCGGGTAGATGCTATTGCGCCTGAAGCTGCCATCTACCTTACTATCCAAATAGATTATGCCGGCAAAACAACCGCCACGGGAAAGTTATTGGCCACACAGGCTGATGTCACTTCTTATATCCTGGATGAGGCAAAACTGGCCGTTGTTCCTTTTTATGCGTTTGGTGCAATGCCTGATAGTAGCTGGTACCGGCTTAGTGTAGGAACCTGCAAAAAAGAAGAGATCAATGAAATGCTTGGTGCTTTAAAAACGGCCTTAGGAAAATTGAGTTAATTCTTACAGTTCAAAAAAACAAAGGGCTTTAATTGCTGCTGGCGAATCAGTTTGCGAAGTTGAATTGGCTTGCGGATGACCCTGTACTTATTCAGGTCTAATATTTCGTGGGCGATAATTAAATTTTCTATTCTTTCGATGGCATACAGCAGCTGATGAAGTAATTCTACCTCATGCTCAATTGACTGCGGAGTCATTAACTCCTGGTTGAACAAAACCAGTAAATCCCGGTTTGGATTGTTCATAATTGCTGATTAAATAGTACTATCTGTTACCATAGCCAACCATTCCTGCGCAGCTGCATTGACTCTTTTTTGAAGAAGCGCAGCTTGCTGTTAGTAAGATGGTCGCTATAATTAATAGCAGTACTGGTAATTTTTTTAATTTTTGCATAGTTTCTAGGTTACCAAATTAAACTATTTTCACAAAGAATTATTGTATTGTTTTGAATAAAATTGAAAATTTTAAGCTCCGCGGAAGGAAAATTTGTGTTTTAGTGTCCCCTTTGGACTGGGGCCTGGGCCATGCAACCCGCTGCATTCCGATTATTTTTAATTTAATACAACAAAACTGCGAAGTTATCGTTGCCGCTGAGGGTGCCGGAAAAATATTATTGCAGGAGGAATTTCCCCAATTAGCCTTTTTTGAATTAAAGGGCTATCGGATGCAATATAGCCGGAGCAAAGCCTGGATGCCCGTAAGCCTGCTGCTGCAATTTCCAAAACTCATTTGGCGTATCTATGCAGAGAGCCGCTGGCTAAAAAAAGCCGTTGCGAAATACCGGATTGATGCTATAATTTCTGACAATCGGTTGGGATTGAGTCATAAAAAAATCCCATGCGTTTATATTACCCATCAATTACAGATAAAAACCGGTGTACGTTTTACCGAAGGAATAGCCCAAAAAATACACTATCATTTTATAAATAAATTCACTAATTGCTGGGTACCGGATATGGCCGGCTGTATAAACCTGGCTGGCGAACTATCTCACCCTGCAACCTTGCCCAAAACTCCGGTATCATATCTTGGTCCCTTATCCAGGTTTGAAAAAAAAGAGGTTGAATATAAATATGATCTCTGTATTCTTTTATCAGGTCCCGAACCACAACGATCCATTTTTGAAAATTTGATCTTAAGGGAACTAAACGATTTCAAGGGTAAAGTATTACTCTTAAGGGGGCTCCCCGGAAGATCTGCCGTAATTGAAACCAATTCCAGCGATCTCCAAATAGAGGATCACCTGCCTGCCGCTGAACTTAGCCAGGCGCTTCTGCAATCAAAAATGATCATAAGCCGGAGTGGTTATACAACTGTGATGGACCTGGTTAAAATGCAAAAAAAAGGAATACTTGTACCAACACCTGGACAAACAGAACAGGAATACCTGGCAGGTTACCTGCTGCAACAGCATTTATTCTATACCACACAACAACAGGGATTTTCTTTGCAGGATGCTTTAATAAAAGCAGCAGTTTTCCCTTTCACGAAAAGCTCCTTTGCGTTTGATGATCATGAAAAGGTAATTAAACATTTCGTAGGGCAAACCCGCCAAAAAGATCAATAATCAAGGTATTGATATCCTTTTTTTATTTTCTGCAGATCAAGCAAAACGGAATAGCTGGCCGCATACCATTCGTCTGCATTATGTAAACTTTCGGCCGGCAGTTCGTTCAATTTAACAGGTAAAGAAGTGCAGGTAAGCACCGGTGTTAATAGGGGTGGGAGACCCGTGGCATTACCTGCATATCCTATCCAGGTCTTTTGTTTGAACAAAACTGAAAAAACATTTTTATAAAACCTGAAGAGATTCTTTTGTAAAAAAATATGTATGGGGAAACCCAGTATAAAAAACATAGCTATGCAAATATCCAGCAATCTTTTATTACGTTGGTTGAGCGGTTTACCGATCCTGTATTTTTTACTGATCGAAACATAATTGCCGCTTTCGCTGCTGCTGTCGCTGCCTACTATGCTGCTGCTGCCCGATGCATGAAACTTATTTCGCACCCTGCCAGGCAAGGTTCTTACGAAATTAATGATCTCTTTATAACTTAGCCCGTTCTCGCAAAATATAATTTCTTTTACCGGGTATTTCTTTACCAGGTCCTTTAGCTGCTTCATATTGCCTAAAACAGCAACCGTGCCTGTTTCATCATTATCAACTCTTCCTAAAACCCTTTCTGGCATGCCGGCTTTTTTCATCAGGTTTGTAATAGACATAAAATCTTTTTCACCGGCAACAACGATTGTTTGCCTCCACTCTTCATTTTCATTTCTTGTTTCTAAATACCGCCACTTTATAAATAACAACCGCATTAAATTCATCAATACAAATGCCAGTAATATCCCAAATATTAAAATCCCCCTCGAAAACCTGATACTTTCAGGCAACAGGGCATACACACTTAATAAAACCAAAGCAGCAATACAATTTGAACGTATCAACTGTGATTGTTTATATCCCCTGTCATACAAACCGGAATAATACGATGCAATTAAAAATATAGCAGTAAAAGACGGGAAGGCAATTAATAAAACATTTGGAGAATAGTTCACTTCCTGCATGATGTAATGGCTCCACATGACCTTGGTTATCCAGAAAGCCGTTAAGATTATTGCAGCATCCAGTATCGGCAACCCGATTTTTTTTAAAAGATTTCCAATGGCTGAAAATGTTGCCCGTAAAATAATAGCTGTTTGTATCAAAAAAATAAAGATACCGGCTTTACTGCCACTGTAATGTTTTTTTACAAATAAATACATGGCCTTATAAAACAGTTTTACATAATTAAGGCTTCCTCTTTTTGTACTTTCGCCTTTAAAATGAATGATACAGCTTTCGGCAAAATAATAATTTTTATATCCTGCTTTCTGTATCCTGAAACTGAGGTCAACATCTTCGCCATACATGAAAAAGCGTTCGTCAAAATTGCCAATTTCTTCCAATACGGTGCTGGGTATCATCATAAAAGCACCGGCCAATACGTCCACTTCGTGGTTTTCATATTCAGATAAATGGCCCAAATGATATTTGGCAAATGTTTTGGAATGTGGAAACAGGCTTGTAAGACCCGTTAATTTATACAGGGATGTTAACGGTGAAGGAAAAGCCCTTTTGCTTTCCTTTAAAAAATTTCCTGAGCCGTCAATCATTTGTATTCCAAGTGCCCCGGCAGTTTTATTAAGCTTAAAAAATTGCAGGCATTTTTGAATACAGTCTTCGGGTAATATTGTATCAGGATTTAAAAAAAGTATTAACTCGCCTCTTGCAATAGCAAGTGCCTGGTTATTGGCTTTGGCAAAGCCCACATTGTTTATATTCCATACGAAATTAACAGTGGGAAATGCCGGCCCCAGGAAAGACTTGCTGCCGTCAGTTGAACTATTATCGATCACTATGATCTCTGCATCAATTCCCAGACATGCTTTTTGTACCGAATACAGGCACTGCTCCAGAAAATATTTTACATTATAGTTTACTATGATTACCGATAATTGCAATGCTGTTTTTTAACAGGTACGAAATACGAATAATTTGTTCATTATTCAAAATACAGTTTATTGGCCGGATGTACATCATGCCCGGCTATCAACTCTTTATACTTTGTTCTGCAAATACTTCAAGGGCTTAACGGTAACCCTAAATTGCCGGGCAAAGCCTGTTTTAAAAAATCCTTTCGCTTACATTTTTTTTGCGTGGCCAAATCTAAAATCATAAATCTGAATTCCGAAATCGAAGTTTATCTTTGCGCCATGCTAAAAACAACTCTTTTAAATGCAGTTGAGGCGGGTGCAAAACAGCTGAGACATTACTTTAATAACCAAGATCTGAAGATCAGCAACAAAGAAGGGATCAATAACTGGGTTACAGAAGCTGACCATGCTGCAGAGAGGGCGATCATTGAAGTCATTCATGCTGATCATCCCGATCATTTTATTTTGAGTGAGGAGGTTGGTGAAATAACAAGCGGCAGTGATATTAAATGGATCATTGATCCCATTGATGGCACCATAAATTTTGCCAGCGGTATTCCGCTTTGTTGTGTCAGCATTGGCGTAGAGCAAAATGGAGAAATGATCCTGGGCGCTGTTTATAACCCATTTATCAATGAATTGTTTTTTGCTCAAAGGGGTTTTGGTGCAACGCTCAATGATAAAAAAATAAGTGTGAGCAAAAAAAATGAAGTGATCCACAGTTGCCTGGTAACGGGCTTTCCTTACTCCTATCTTGATATGGAAAACGGTCCGCTTGAGGTTTTTGAACGCTTTGTACGCAAGGGTGTGCCGGTGCGCAGGCTGGGCAGTGCGGCCATTGATCTTTGCTGGGTGGCAGCGGGAAGGTTTGAAGGTTTTTTTGAACACAGTCTGAGCCCATGGGATACTGCAGCCGGATACTTAATTGTTGAGGAGGCCGGCGGAAAAGTAACGGATATGAACGGAGATAAATACTCTCCTTACCAAAAAAAATTAGTTGCCACAAACGGGTTGATACATGATGAGTTGATAGAAGTGATACATAATAGGAAAAAACTAGGCTAAGAGGACAAAAAAGAAGACAAGGGGGCTTTTCTCTTTCAGCTCTTTCTCTCTTTTGTACTCTTATATAAAAAATAAACAACATGGAAGAAAGAACAGAAATATCTTCTCTCGGCGAATTTGGTTTAATAGACCATCTTACCCGGAATAATGAAACAAAAAATGTATCTACTATTTTAAGTGTGGGTGATGATGCTGCAGTGATCGATCATTTTGGCAGGCAAACGGTTATTACAACGGATCTGCTTGTGGAAGGTGTTCATTTTGACCTGATGTACACGCCGCTGAAGCACCTGGGTTATAAATCGGTGATCGTAAACCTCAGTGATATTTATGCCATGAATGCTACGCCGACACAAATTGTTATAAGCATTGCCATAAGCAACAGGTTTAGTGTAGAGGCCCTGGATGAATTTTATAAGGGTGTGTATGCTGCCTGTGATAAATATGATGTGGACCTCGTCGGAGGAGATACCACCACATCCCAACGTGGTTTTGTTATCAGCATTACCGCTATCGGAGAGGTGGCGCCCGATACTTATGTAAAAAGGGACGGCGCAAAAGTAAATGACCTTATTTGCGTAAGCGGCGATCTGGGTGGTGCATTTTTGGGATTAACTATCCTGGAAAGGGAAAAAAAGATATTTGAAGAAACCGGTGCCCAGCCGGACCTGGAGAACAGGGCATATATTGTTGGTCGCTTATTAAAACCCGAGGCTCGTAAGGATGTGATCGATTTTTTTGCTGAACATAAAATTACACCTACCAGTATGATGGATATCAGCGATGGTTTAAGCAGTGAGATGCTCCATATTTGCAAGCAGAGTAATGTTGGTTGTGTTTTGTATGAAGATAAACTACCGCTGAATGAAGAAAGCAAAGATTTTGCATACAAATTAGAACTTGACCCAACCGCCTGTGCATTAAGCGGTGGCGAAGATTATGAATTATTATTTACAGTTGCCCAGTCCGACCATGAAAAAATAGCCGCCAACAACGGACTTAGTATCATTGGCTATATTACTGAGGCATCTGCAGGAAAAACATTTATTACCCGTGGCGGAAATAAACATGAACTGGTGGCACAGGGGTGGAACCATTTGAAATAATTATGCTATTTCTTTTCCTAAAATACCTATCGATTAATTCTTATTCAATGCATAGTTAAAAGAAAATTGGTAAATGGGTAATCCATATTCTATTTCCGGCGCCTTGATGTATTTGTAGTAAATAGCTTTTATGTTTACAAGGTTGTTTATCTCTACACCAAAGCCTATTGAGTACCCAGTATAAATTCCGTTGGTTTTTATATCCGGGAGAAACTCTTTTATTTGTTTAGGATTAGTATAGGAAAAATGATAACGGGTTGCCAACCAACATACTCCTACATTTTTTGAATTACTGCGTTCCCAAGCCCCTGTTTGAAAATACAAGCCTAGTGTAGCAAAGCTGTTTATAAAATTAACCGGTTTACCAGTTTGAGGATTTGTGATTTGTCCCACCTTGATTCCGTTTAATAGCCTTTCGCCAACATGGTAAAGCAAGCCTGTTTTGGTAACCTTGTTTGTTTTTTTAAAATATTTTACCCCATCAATACTAATGTTTATTAAACCGCTTAATGGGTTAATATATTGATTTACTAAATGGTCATTGCTTTTTATTAACTGTCCTCCACTTTGTTGATTTTGAAAATTATTGCTGCTTACTCCTCCGTATAACGAAAGGGGTATTGCAAATCTCCCCGGTTCTCCAATGAACAAACGAATAAAACGGGCAGATGCATTAACCTGCCCGTTATTCATTATATCAATAAACCCTGAAGTAAAGATTTCGGGCTTGTACTCCCTTTGAATTGCTTTAATAACTGACGTATCCACTTTTTGAGCAATTCCATTATTTGCTACTATTGAAACAATAAAAAATAAAATGATGTATTTCTTCATTATTGTTGCAATTTTAAAACTACTGTCTCCAAAAGACAGTAGTTTTATTTTCTCCTAATTCTTATGATTTCTGGAAACTGTGAATTATTTTTTTTTGAAGTAGGTATAAAGAGAAAAAATAAAAATAGCAAACATAATAATGAACCCAATAATAGCAAATGATTGTCGCCATTGCTGTTCACTATTGAATCCTTTTGTCAATCCCAATACGCCTAAAAGCATACAAACAGATCCGGCTATTAAAGCGACATATTTATTTTTTGTTTGCATAAAAACCCTTTTTATGAAGTTAGTGTTAATTTTGAAAACCCCGGTGAAATCCAACAAAAAGTTGCTACCCCTGTAAATACACCACCAATAACTCCAACAACACCGCCAATTGCTGCACCCACGTGAGCTCCAACTTGAGCTCCGGCAGCCATCCCTCCAAGTCCTCCCATAATTGCACTACCAATTGTGCCCAATGCGCATCTTGCCCAGGCTGGTAGTCTTATATTATCATTTGCGTTGTATAAAAAGTTATTTTCAAATGAAGCAGATGGACCGCTTACCATATTTGAATTAACCGAGCCATTATATGAAAAGCCAGCAGTTGGATATTTCTGTATCATTTTTTGAAACAATATATCTATCAAAGCAAGGGCTTTTGAATCATCGGCAGTTAATATTCCGCTGTTAGCCATATCAACAAAACTATTCCTCAATTGATTTACACTTGTGAATTCATTTCCTACTTTTTGTATTTCTGAATTCAATGTATTAATGAATGCTGGAGAGAAGTTCACGCTTGATGAAATTTCAGGATTAATACTTGAAGTTACCATAATATTAAGCCGATAAGCGGAATTAACCTCTTCAACTGTTTTTAATTCGCCGCTCTCTACCCTTGTAAAGCCACCATCAAATCCATTAACAATACTGTTTATGGCTGTATCGTTTACAGCAATATTTAAATGGCTTGTAACAAACCCATCATCACTTTGGCTAAATGATTGTACTGTTAAACTCATTACCAAAATAAACAATCCCAAAACTTTTTTCATATTTTAATTTAATTTTTTTTGCTTACTCTATTTAAAATCCGGTTTTCAGCTTTCCCGTATCGTTGGCCATTGATAACATAAAACTCACTTTAAAAACTCAGCCTAAAAAATTTTAACCCTAACCTTTGTTACATGTTCTTACACTTTTGTTTCCACTATCAAAGTAATTTTACGGTGTACTGTGTCATTTTTTACTATACTGCAAATTGCTTATAAATTAGCCTTAACTTCGTCCTTTAATATCATTTAACCCCGTACCAATGCCCCTAAATAATAGCCTAGAAATGGGTAACAATATCCGTAAATGGCGCTCGCTTAAAGGCTTTAAGCAAATTACCTTTGCTGAACTTATCGGCACTTCTAAAACTACTTTAAGTAAAATTGAAAATGGCAAATCAGCGGTTAGTGTAAAACGCCTGCAAAAAATGGCCGTTTGTTTAAATATTAAAACAACGCAATTGTTTAGTGATCCTTCCGATTTGTT
>JBDSXS010000297.1:0-17344 GCA_039926045.1 Ferruginibacter sp. | reverse complement strand
AAACCAGGACAGCGGTATTGGATACGATGGCAATAAGTTTGGTTACCCGAAAAAATAATTCAAAATAACTCATCATGTATCCCTTCCTTTTAAAAATGATAAAATTTGGCCTGGTTGGTTTGTTCGGCATGGTAATAGATTTTGGGGCAACCTGGCTTTGTAAGGAAAAACTGAAGTGGAACAAATACATTGCCAATGGTTGTGGCTTTACACTGGCAGTGATCAGTAATTACAGTATAAACCGCCACTGGACTTTCACGAGCAATAATCCTTTGTGGGTAAAAGAATTCATTATTTTTTTAACCGTCAGCTTAATTGGATTATTGCTGAATACGATTTTCCTTTATTTTTTTCATCATAAGAAAGACAAGAATTTTTATATAGCAAAATTCATGGCGATCCTGGTTGTATTTATATGGAATTTTTTAGCGAATTACTTTTTTAATTTTAAATAACTATATCTTATCATTGTGCAATGCAGCAACTCATTCACCTGGATAAAGAACTTTTTAAACTGGTAAACGGCCAATGGACCAACAGTTTTTTTGACTGGATAGGACCCTGGCTGAGAAATTCAACTGTATGGGTGCCGTTGTATCTTTTTTTGTTCCTGTTCTTGCTGATCAATTTTAAAAAGGACGGTTTATGGATCGTGATCTTTGCGATCATCACAATAGCCATTACAGATCCTGTAAGCAGCAAGATACTAAAGCCTTATTTTAATCGGGTGCGTCCCTGCAATGATCCTGATATGATAAGTATCGTAAGATATTTTTTGCATTACAGGCCGGGCAACGGAAGCTTTCCATCATCACATGCCGCCAATCATTTTGCAATGGCTATGTATTTCTATGCTACTTTAAAAAGGTATTTCGGTAAATGGGCCTTGTTGTTCTTTGTTTGGGCCTCTATTATTGGTTATGCCCAGGTATATGTTGGAGTGCATTATCCCTTTGATGTGCTGGGAGGAGCAGTTTTTGGCTGTTTAGTAGGCTATGGTACTGCTTATATTGCTAACAGCCGGTTAAAAGAGAAACCTCTTGTTGTACAGGAATAAACATCAATATTTACAGGTTGTTATGCATTAAAATGCAGTTTAAATATAGATTATAGATATTTGCATGTACAACCGCATAATAAAAGCTGTCGGTCACTATAAAATTTATGATTGAAATTGTTATTTTAGGATTGCTGATTGTGATCAATGGTCTCCTTGTTATGAGTGAGATAGCCCTGGTAAGTGCACGTAAAGCGAGGCTGGAAGCAATGGCTAAAAAGGGTGACCTGAAAGCAAAAACGGCGCTTGCCCTTTCTGAGAACCCCGAGAAATTTTTATCAACTGCACAAATATTCATTACACTTATTGCCATCTTAACGGGTGTGTATTCCGGCGAAAAATTCGGCCATTATGTACAACCATCTATTGAAAAGATCGTAGCACTGCAGCCCTATGCACAAACCATTTCAACGGTCATCATTGTTATCATCGTTACTTTTCTGTCGATCATTTTTGGTGAGCTGGTGCCCAAACGTTTGGGTATGTTACGTGCCGAAAAGATCGCCAGGGTGGTTGCAGGCCCCATGAATTTTTTGTCAGTTGTTACACATCCAATAGTTTGGCTGCTGTCCAGGATATCCCAGTTATTCTTTAAATTATTTAATATAAAGACATCAACTGACAATGCTGTTACAGAAGAGGAGATAAAGGCCATGATCACCGAAGGCAGCGAGCACGGTACAATTGAAGAAGAAGAAAAAGACATTATTGAAAGGATATTTCACCTCGGCGACAGGAACATTACATCGCTGATGACACATCGAACTGATATTGTTTGGTTTGATGAGCAGGAAACAGTTAAGGATTTTAAAGACAGGTTTGATGTGCTTACCTATTCAACTTATCCTGTTTGTGATAAAGTAGTTGATGATATTAGCGGGGTTGTTTTTGTAAAAGATATAGTAAAGGCATCGGAGTCCACTTTAATGAAAGACCTGGCCAAGCCTGCTATGTTTGTACCCGAGAACAACACGGCTTATCAATTACTCGAAAAATTCAAGTCTTCTAAAAATCACAGCTGCTTTATAGTAAATGAATATGGAACATTGGAAGGGATGATCACCCTGAATGATATACTGGAAGCCATTGTTGGTGATGTGCCGCAAAGCGGGCAGGAAGAATATGGCATTGTTGAACGCCAGGATGGGACCTTCTTAATAGATGCCCAGATTCCTTTTTACGATTTTTTAAGTCACTTTGAAAAAACAGAGTGGATGAATGAAGGCGAACACGATTTTGATACACTCGCCGGTTTCGTTTTACACGAACTGGAACATATTCCCGGAACCGGTGAACGCTTTGAATGGAATGGATTTGATATAGAGATCATAGATATGGACGGGCAAAGGATCGATAAATTATTGGTGAAAATTTCAGAAGAGCTTAAAGATGAAATGGAAGATTAGATTTTAAGTTTTGGGTTTGAAGTTTTGTGTTAGTTATAACCTTAAAACTATACTTTAGAGTAACTGTAAATAAATTCAAAGGTTTAAAATAATTTTATCCGCTTAGATAACCCAAAACTCCAAACCCAAAACTCTTTTATGGCAACCGTAAACAAATTTGAGGATTTGGAAGTTTGGCAAATGGCCAGAAAATATGCCGGATCAATTCATGAACACACACGTAAAGAAAAATTTGCAAAAGAATATAAGTTTAAAGATCAGATAAAGGATTCATCGGGTTCTGTAATGGATAATATTGCTGAAGGATTCGGAAGAGAGAGCCGGTTAGAATTTATTAATTTCCTGGCATTGCTAAAGGATCATTGTACGAATACCAGTCGCAATTATATAGGGCCTTTGATTACGGTCTCATTACAAAAGAAATTCTGGATATGCATTATCAGGAAGCTGAAACTATTGCCGCTAAAATTGCGGCATTTATGATATATCTGAATAAAACACTAATAAAGGGTAAAAAATTTAAAGACAGGGTATAAAACATCTACGCTTAGATAACCCAAAACCAAAAACTCAAAACCCAAAACTGTATTTATCCTCAGGGTTTACCAGTTTGGTACTTTTTCTATTCCCGTTTACCGTAGTATGAATAATGCTGATCTGTTCTTTTTTGTATTCAAATAAAATATTGTCTGTAATATCTATTTTTTTAACTGCAGCAATATTGTTCACCTGGTAATAACTGATTATACCTTCTTCTTCCTGTTCGTACCCAATAAACTGTAAGGCAACTGTTTTATCATCAACTTTGATCAGGAGGTGCTTTTGAACATAGTCAGAGACCAGTTTGTTCATCGCATTTTTATCTTTAGGCTGCAACAGGTCAACATGGCTTTTATAGGTTTGGCGCAATGTTTTTTCAAAATCATCAGTAAAGATCTTACAGCTTATTTCAAGCGTCTTTTCTTTGCTATTGTGCTCAATCTCTGTAACACTCACAAAAATGGGGTGATTTGATACAGCCGGGGATGTAAAAACCAGGCTTCCCACGAATAACCATTTAAATAAAAAACTTACCATTTAGCAAAGAGATTAGTTAAAAACAGTTTCTTTAAAGATATTTGATCAGCAAAACTAACACAAACATTCAATTGTAAACCAGTTCATGCAGGATTTGGGTTTTTATTTTGATTTTGGATGGCATCATATCATGACCTGGAGTGCCCTCGATCATTTGCTGTTTGTATTAGCACTAAGTGCCATTTATTTAATGGAGAACTGGAAACAGGTGTTGATCCTGGTAACTGCATTTACCATTGGCCATTCCCTGACTTTGGCATTAAGTGTATATGACGTGATCCGGGCAAACGATAAGTGGGTAGAATTCTTAATTCCCTGCACGATAGTTTTTACAGCGCTCTTTAACTTATTGCAAAAGAATTTTAAACCACGATCGCTTCAGCTGAATTACTTTTTTGCTTTATTTTTTGGCCTGGTACATGGTTTGGGTTTTGCAAATGCAATCCGGTATATGATGGCCAGGGATCAGTCGGTGGGCTGGAGTTTATTAGGTTTTAATATAGGGCTGGAGGCAGGACAGATCGTAGTAGTACTTTGTATCTTATTGTTGAGCTACCTGGTGGTCAATATATTTAAAATGAAAAGAAGATGGTGGGTTTGGGCATTGTCCATTTTAGCTTTGATCATTGCAACTAAAATGACCTGGGAACGTTTTCCGGTATAAGATCTTACAAATAAATTAAACATTCAATAATATACAATGAAACAATTAACAGCTTTTGCTTTTTTAATTTTGATTGGCATTAACGCCGGTGCCCAGGATATTAAAAATAATCCGGGAAGTAACCATGGTAACCGCTTTGAACAGTTGGGTACCATTCTTCCTACACCAAATGAATATCGTACGGCAAGTGGAGCGCCCGGGCCAAAATACTGGCAACAGCGCTGCGACTATGATATTATTTGCGAACTGGATGAACCAAACCGCCGCCTGATCGGGAAAGAAACCCTTACTTATTTCAATAATTCACCCGATGTATTAACTTATCTCTGGCTTCAGCTAGATGAAAATGAGCATAGCAATACCAATAACTCGGGCTACCAGAACAGTAATTTTATGCCACGTGCCATTACCGAACAGGACATTAGCAGGTTTGAAGGTAAAATAGATAAGGATAGGGAATACGGCGACAATATTACCAGGGTTGCTGATGCCAATGGCAAAGCACTTACTTATACCATCAATAAAACCATGATGCGTATTGAATTGCCTCAACCGCTTAAACCAGGCCAACAGTTTGTATTTAAGGTTGACTGGAATTATAATATCATTGAAAAAGCAAAATACGGAGGCCGCGGTGGCTTTGAAAATTTTCCTGAGGATGGCAATGACCTGTATACCATGACTCAATGGTATCCGCGCCTTTGTGTGTACAGCGACTTCCAGGGCTGGCAGAACCACCAGTTTGTAGGAAGCGGTGAGTTTGCTTTAACCTTTGGAAATTTTAAAGTAGCGATGACGGTTCCTTCAGATCATGTGGTAATGGCAACGGGGCAGGGGCAAAATTACCAGCAGGTTTTAAGTGCGGCACAGTTTGCACGCTGGCAAAAAGCACAAACAGCAACTGATGTTACAGAGATCGTTACCCTTGACGAAGCTGTAGCAAGAGAAAAACAAAGATCAAAAGAAAAAAAGACATGGATATTTAAGGCCGATATGGTGCGTGACTTTGCCTGGGGCTCTTCCCGTAAGTTTGTATGGGATGCTATGCCAACCATGGTAGAAGGAAAGAAAGTAATGTGCATGAGTGCTTATGGAAAAGAAGCTTATGGCCTGTACCGTAAATTCAGTACTAAAGTTGTGGCCCATACCATTAAGAGCTATTCAAAATTTACCATTCCATATCCATACCCGGTTGCACAGAGTTTGGAAGCAGCTAATGGTATGGAATATCCGATGATCTGTTTCAATTTTGGCCGTACCGAAAAAGATGCAAATGGAAATTACAGTGCCAATAGTACTTACAGCGAAGGAACTAAAAATGGTATGCTGGGTGTGGTGATACATGAAGTAGGCCATAATTTTTTCCCCATGATCATCAACAGCGATGAAAGACAATGGACCTGGATGGATGAAGGGCTGAACTCATTTGTTGAATATTTAACGGAAGAATTATGGGATAATAAATTTCCGGTAGGAAAAGGCCCTGCTTATAAGATCGTTGATTATATGAAGCTGCCGAAAGATATGCTGGAGCCAATCATGACCAACAGTGAGAACATAATCCAGTTTGGTCCTAATGCTTACAGCAAGCCTTCAACAGGTTTAAATATCCTGCGTGAAACCATTATGGGCAGGGAGACCTTTGACTATGCCTTTAAAGAGTATGCCAGACGCTGGGCATTTAAACATCCAACACCTGCGGATCTTTTCCGTACGATGGAAGATGCAAGTGCCGAAGACCTGGATTGGTTTTGGAGAGGTTGGTTCTATGGAACAGAAGCATGCGACATTTCATTAGACACCGTTAAATGGGCAGTATTGAATACCGAATTACCGCCTGCAACCAACAGCAGCGTTCGTAAAGTGCCGGTTGCAAAACCCATCCTTAACGATTTCGATGATATTTCTAAAATAAGGAACCGTAATGATAAGAAAATAGTTTTTGCTACTGATGCCGATATTACCACGAGGGATTTTTACTGGAGATATGACCGTGGATTGGCAAAGGTTGATACAACATCATTTGAAATTCAGGTACCAGCCTCAACAGCAGCTGATAGTTATACAGAAGCCGAACGCTTTCATATTGCGGGTGATAAAAATCTATATGAACTTACTTTTAGCAATAAAGGCGGGTTGGTAATGCCGATCATTATCGAATGGACATTTAAAGATGGCAGTAAAGAAATTGATAGGATACCGGTACAGGTTTGGCGCAAAAATGAGAACAAAGTAGTTAAAACCTTTATGAAAAATAAGGAAGTAGTATCTATATTATTGGATCCATTGAGGGAAACTGCCGATATTAATACCGGCAACAATACCTGGCCGGCGATTGCTACATCAAGTAAATTCCAGTTGTTTAAGAATGGAGCTAATAGGCCAAGAGGTGCCGGTGGTAACCCTAATCCAATGCAGAAGGAAATAAAATAGCAATTGATTACTAATAAGTTAATTTAAAAGTGCATAATTTCTATGCACTTTTTTTTATTTTTATTTTTATTTTCAAAATATTTATATACTTTTACACTCTCGAAGCCCTAATACCTCTTTAAAAACCACTGATACAGTACTATTCAATCTCCTTTTAGCTATTGCTATTTTACTGAAAATCTTTCAATCCACTCTTCCTATATAGAACTATTACCGTTCCTGCCTATCCACTGAATTTCCATTGTTAAAATTCATTATTCAAACAACTATTGAATAATAATTTATTTATAACCTCAAACCTACAACAATGAAAATTTTTACGTTATCAATCGCAATGTTATTGCTGTCAGTAATGGCATTTGCTCAAACCAACCCCTGTCCCAATATTGTACTTTATCACTACGGGGTGATCTCTACTTCCGGGACTAATTGTACTTCAACTGTTAAAGTCACTGCTAATGGCATAGGTGTTAGTGCACAAAAGGGACTGATGGTGGAAGTTTATCAAGGTGCCGTTGCTCCAGGTAACTTACTCGTATCAAATTGCTTTACTGTTGCGGGGGGAAGTGCAGATTCAGTATATGAAACATCTTCATTCACACTTCCTTGTAATGCGCCAATTACTTATGTTATTACCCGCACAACTGCGAGCAATGGTACTTGTAATGGAGGTACTTGTACTGGCAGTTCAATCATTACTGTAGATGGTGGCACATTGCCGATCAAACTGAGTTCATTCTATGCCAAGCGTAATGGTAGTTCAGTTTCACTTACGTGGACATCGGAAACAGAGATCAATGCAAAAGAATATGTAGTTGAAAGGAATATGGGTAATGGTTTTGTAGCCATTGCAACAGTTGCTGCAACCAATAACGGTGGCGGAAGCTCTTATTCTTATGTTGATAATAATATTTCAAAAACAGTATCTCAATACCGCTTAAAACTGGTTGATAAAGATGCTATCTATAAACTGAGTGAAATAAAGGCAGTAAAAGGAACAGCTGCTGTAAGTGATTTTACAGTATACCCTAACCCAAGTATGGGGCATGCAAAGATCAGTATTACAGATATTTCCGAAGCTACCAATGTTGATGTAATAGACAATGCCGGAAGAGTGGTTAGATCAATCGAGTTGAAAAACAGCAATTCAGTTGAGGTTAATAATCTTCAAAGCGGTATTTACCTCGTAAAGATCACCAACAAAGCAACCGGCGATGTTATAACCAAGAAACTAACAGTAAGTTATTAATTAAAAATTTTAATTTTAGAAAACCAAGCACGAAATGGGCTGCCTGCAAAGGCAGCCTTTTTTGATAGCTTCAGATCTCAGGAAGTAAATAACCGGGTCTATGTATTCCTGCTCATCAATGTAGTAAAGAACAACAGGCACGTATTGAACACCTGGAAAAAACAGTCCAATCGTTAAGCATGAAAATTAAATGATGGTACTGTTGCCTGAACTGAAATAACACTATGAAATTTATTTATTCATTTGTTTGCGTTCTCATCTTTACATCTGCGCTACAGGCAGGTACTGTAGATACAGTATCTATCTACAGTAACAGCATGCACAAATACATCAAGGCTGTTGTTATAAAGCCAGACAGTTACAAAATAAAAAAGAAAAATTTCCCGGTAGTTTACTTGTTACATGGCTATGATGGCTGGTACAGTAACTGGATAATCAGGGTGCCCGAACTAAAAGATCATGCTGATACTTATCAAACCCTGATCGTATGTCCCGATGGCGCTATAGCCAGTTGGTATTTCGACAGCCCCGTAGATACTAATTATAGGTATGAAACACATATCAGCTCAGAAGTTGTTGGATTTATTGACAGGAAGTACAGAACGATCGCTGATAAAGATCACCGGGCCATTACAGGCCTAAGTATGGGAGGGCATGGCGCCTTGTTCATTGGCTTAAAACATCAGGATGTTTTTGGTGCAGCAGGCAGTATGAGTGGTTTATTTGATCTCATGGAAACGAAGAACAAGTATGAGCTCAGTAAAAGAATTGGAGATACCATTTTGCATGCAAAAGAATGGCATGATCTGGGTGTGATCAATTTGATTGAAAATTATCCTGCTACAGGGTTAAAAATAATTTTCGAATGCGGAGAGAATGATATTTTTATTAATGTTAACCGAAGGCTACATCAAAAAATGCAACAGTTAAAAATTCCTCATGATTATACGGAAAGACCGGGTATGCACAGTTGGGATTATTGGCGAAATTCTATTGCGTTTCAACTGCTGTTCTTTCAGCGGTTCTTTAAGCTGTCAGGCCACTAAAAAAACTGCTCCAAATAGCTGAGCCGTACAATAGTCTTTATTTTTTTTATCAATCATAGTGGCCAGACGCTTAGCCACCTGAGTACGTACGTCCATCCCTTACCACTTTTTTCTTGCCTTTATTTTTCTTTTCCCATTCAAGCATTTCAGGCGTTTTTTCAACTTCTTTCTTTTTAACAGCCGGGACAGCGGCTGTTTTATTATTATTGGCACCTGGTATTTCCAGCAGCCCGCGGTCATATTTTTCAAGTTTAACCAGTCGCCCGTTGCTTGGATCATAATATTTCCATTCACCATGCTTTACGCTGTATTGCTCTGCTTTTACGATCTTATAATCAATGATCTCATTACTGCCTGTTCCATAAACTGCCACCGTATCATAAGGATATTCGGGATCATATCCCCGCCAGGATTCTTCCCTGGTTAGGTCACCCAGTTCAGTATAATATTGCTGTATGCCATGTTTACCACCCAACTTGTAAAACTCAACGGCAATGATGTCACCTGTTAAACTGTACCTGCGCCAGATACCCTCTTTGTTATTCTTTACAAAAAGGCCTTCTTCTTCATAACCCGGTTCTCCTCTTAATGGCTCAACGTGAATCACCCATTTCCCCTGTTTCATATCATTATGATCAATGGCATTAAGCGTATCTCCTTTTTCCGAAAGCTTATAGGTTTTATATTGTGCGGCCCCATTCATAAAAAACAAAAACTGGATGATGGTCAATAAAAACAATTGCCGTATTTTTAAAATTTGCATGAGCTAGTATTTTAAATGCTTTTCAAACCAAAACTACCAATGATAAAATATCTTCACAAAATTACAGTAATCCTTCTTTTCATAATTGTTAATTCTGCACAGGCCCAGGTTAAACCAAATACTGCTACCGAAAGATTAAACGGCTTACAAAACATAAAATTGCTCGAAAATAATAGTGTTCTGAAAGATATTAAATTCCGCTACTAATACATATTTCTATAGCCCTAACCTTTGTTTAAAAACAAAAAGAACAACCAGGACGATCAGTGATAATAATGTACCAACGGGTAAATACCAAAGCGTGAGAAAAGATATAAACAGGCCAAGCATATAGGCCCAGGATTGATTGGTCCAGAAGCCAAGGATGAATACTAACCAAATGATACCGAATAAGATGAATAAAGGCCCAAGTTTAAAAACGTTAATATCCAATTTATAAAATAAGTTGGCCCAGGGGCCGGGTTTGTCTGGCCCAATGTATTTACCTTTTACTATTACAAAAATCCCGTCAAGCAGCATATAGCCACCAGTAATTAACCCGGCTATAAAGATCAATATTTTCATACTGTTATTGATTTCTTTCACTTACCGTTTCCCGGCTTCGCTCGAAACTTTTACCAAACCTCCTTCGACTTCGCTCAGGATTAAAACCTCCCCACAATTTTAAAATTAACCAGTCTGGGTGTTAACCGATTGGGGATGCTGTACACATTATTTGCAAAATCTTTAATGAGCTGATAGGAGATGGTATTGCGACGGTCAATTAAATTAAATACTTCAAAACTGGCCCATATATTTTCGAAACTGCGAAAAGGACTATGGCTTCGGCGCTTGCTTTTTTCGCTGAGCAATTGTGCACTGAAACCAACATCCACACGTATGTAGGGCTCAATGGTGAGCGCATTTCGGTTCTTAACACTGTTGGGAATATTATAACTCATGTTGCTGCCGTACAATAAATTCAGGTGAAATTTAAAATTCTTGTTGGTGGTCAGGTAATCTTCCAGGTATAAACCCGCGGTTATTAAACGGTCGCTGGGACGGCGCACAAAACCCATATTGTGTTTTATACTGTCAACCGCAACCTGGTCGGTACTTTTGGATGTGATGATCTCCCCGGCAGCATTTTTATACTGGTAATAAAAATCATTTTCAAGGTCTTCTTTGGTTTGCATGAGGCCGATGCTAAACCAGCTCTCTGCATCTTTTACCAGCTCGCCAAAAAACCTGGCTTCAAACCCAGTGGCGTATGCTTTGGCATTATTGTTTCCGGCATAGCGGATCTTTACATTGTCAATATCATATACATCCACGCTGCTCATACTTTTGTAATATGCTTCGGTAGTAATGCGAAAGGGACGGTTGTCAAAACCTTTAAAATTATAATCCATACCGGCAACAACCTGGTAACTTTTTTGTGCTTTTACATCGGTATTTAAAGTACCATCGTATTTGCGCAGCTCACGATAAAAAGGTGGCTGATGATAAGCGCCTGCAGCCAGTTTAAAGATCACGTCTTTTTTCCAGTTGGGTTTAATGCTAACCTGCATGCGTGGGCTTATCAAAAATTCTTTATTGAGAGAATTGTAATTGTAACGTACACCCGCCTGCAGGCTAATGTCTTTATTATTTTTACCAAGCCGGATATTATCCTGAATATAGCCGCTGTATTTTTGAATGGAGAGATCGGCTGTTGAGTTTAAGTATTTAAATAAATTCAGTTGTGCAGGGTTGTGAGGCAGTGAATAACCGGCACTGTCCTGGTACTCCCATTCTTTAAGCCTGTCGGTAATATTGGTTTGCTCAATGCTGTTACCAAAAAGGATGACATGCCTGCCGGCTGTATAACTTCCTTTCAGCGTGGCATTGTACACATTTATATTCAGTTCATTGCGGCCATAGTTTTGGTAATAACCTGCGCCAAGCGGGTTAACAATTTGACCGTACGTGCTGCTGGTATTGTCAAAATCGCGGTCGCCAAAAAGATAAGTCCCGGCAATATCAAAATTCTCGTTCTCTTTATTTTGAAAACGGCTCACCATCCACTTTAGTTTTAATCTTTTATTAGGGATATGTAAAACACTCAGGCCGATAAGGTTTGTTTTGTATCCATCTCTTTCCTGTCCTTCAAATAAAATATCGAGGCCAAGATTTGCAGTAAATAAAGGAGAGAAGACCGAAGTTGTTTTTTGCACCGATTCAGGGAACAGCGTAAATTTTGTGACGGAATAAGTGCCCAAAAATTCGAACTGTATTTTTTCATTCAGTTTGTAAGTAATGAAAGCCTGCACATCGGATGAAGAAGGAATATAAGAACCAAGTGTTTCCTGGCTCTTTAATAAATTTTTATTGCTGCGGTTGCGTACGCCAAGCAGGTAAGATATCTTTCCTTTTCTTGCAACGCCTTCCAAATGTAAACCCTGCTCCAGCAAACTTACATAGGCCGAGCCACCAAAAGCCGCCGGCTTTTTATATTGGATATCCAATACGCTGCTCATCTTATCGCCATACTTTGCCTGGAAACCACCGGTATAAAAATTTACATTTTTTGCCAGCTCGGGGTTGATAAAACTCAAACCCTCCTGCTGCCCGCTGCGAACCAGGTATGGACGAAAAATTTCAAAGTCGTTGATATAAATTAAATTCTCATCGTAATTGCCACCACGCACACTATACTGCGATGTAAGTTCATTATTGCTGCCAACCAGTATCTTGATGAGGGCTTCTACACCGCCGGTGGTGCTGGGTAAGGTAATAGCGTTCTTTGGATTTATTTTAGTTAAGCCTGTTTCTGTTCGTTCTTTATCATCGGCTACCACAACAGTTTGCAAGGTCCTGCTGCCCCGTTCCATTTGTAAAGTTATTTTTTCCTCCTCGCCATCGCTCAGGTAAAAATTCTTTTGCGTTTCGTTATAGCCTGTAAAAGAAAATACCAGTCCAAAAGATCTGCCCGCCGGAACTTTTATTCTGAAATAACCGCTGTCATTAGTTGTAAGGCCGGTTGTTTTACCTAAGATCACTATGGATACTTTGGAGATCGGGTTCTCGTTCTCATCAACGACCCGGCCACTGATCCAGGCAGATTTGGTTTGAGAAAAAGAAGACAGTGTACCCAGCAGGAAAAGAATGGTAATGGCAGTTCTCATTATATGAAGATATATATTTTATGTGTTTTTAAATACTCTTAATAAAATAAGCGTGTCAGGGTGAGATTGTCGAATCCGGGTTACTCTCCGGAATCCGCCTTCGACAGGCTCAGGCTGACACCCAACTAATAAAAATGAGGTTGTATGTTTTGCAATGTCTTAAATTTACAACACCAAAAAATTAATAAAGTGATTAGAAAATTTTTTACAGCAATTGCTGTTTCGGTTGTTATTTTTTCATGTAATGATGGAAACTCAAAAAAGACAACCGTAAAAGAAGGTACTGTTTCGGAAGATGTAAAATCTGAGAGAAACTCAGACCTGGTTTACCTGGATACTGCACAGAACATGTACAATATTTTATGCCAGGATTGGGTTTTGGAAGATGATGCTTCCGGGCTGGAGGGCATGGATGAGAATTCAAAGTTTGAAATTCCTTACCGCAGTTTTTATCTTTCAACTGAAGGCAGTTTTGTAAAAAATCCAAGGAATACCTTTGACTACGGCAACTGGAGTTTTGATGAGGCTGCCAAAACAATTATCCTTAATAATTCAATCGACAGGGCAAAGGATATATATAAAATAGCAAGGGTTACGTATAATGAATTAACATTGGTGAATGTGGGCGTGAACAGCAGCACCAACTTGAAATTTATTTCCCCGGGCAAAAGATTCAAGAATGCGAAGGACGAGCCTTATTTTCTTGAGAACAACCGTTGGCGCATAAAGCCAAAAATTGCCGAATCAGATGCTGCCATTCACCAGCGGTTGAAAGACAATCTTCATTTTTTTATCCTGTTCTATAAAAGCATTCTTGCAAAAGATGAGAAGTCTGTTTCTTTCTGGGGCCTGCCTTCCTGTTTTAAATGGTATGGGGGCGGTGTTTTTTTGAAAAAAGAAAACGAATTGAAAGAGAACTGGGTCAGCTGTTTTTACAATAAAGAGCAGGCCATGAAGGCTTATGCACTTGCTGATAAATTATTGAGCCAGAAATATGACTGGCCAAAGGGAGAATCTAACTGGATCAGGTTGAACCTGGCTGTTGTGGAACTGATGTATAAAAAAATGGATGAGATACGATAATTGATAAGCCTTGCAATCGGGTTGTGATAATAATTGTAGTTGAAGGGCATAAGATCTTAAAAACCTTTATTTTTGCTGCGTGAAAATATTAGTATTCATATTCAGTTTGTATTTTCTGGTTCTGCCTTGCATGGCCTGTGCCGGGACTGAATTATGTGCTGATGACCAGCAAAATTCAGTTATCCAAACAACTGATCAACATCAACATGAAAAGGATGATTGCGGCTCTTCCTGCGACTGCTCCTGTTGTGTGCATATTGTTTCGTTAAGTTATCTATCTCCAAAGATCATCATTGATAAACCTTTTGTGAAAAATAAAATTCAATATTTCTACAATAATATTTCACTTCCCTCCAATTATTTCGGCAATATCTGGCAACCGCCAAGGATCAGTTAGTTAACCACCGTATTCTTCCTGATCATTCTTTATTAAAAAAATCAAATGCAAAAAATAATTGTGTTGCTTTTGGCAACGGTGCTTGCATATAATGCAACAGCACAAAATAACCTTACAGTAGTTATTAAAGACAGCAAAACGCTTCAACCTTTGGGCGGCGCAGGCATTCACATAAAAAATACCGGTATCCACTCCGCTGCCGACAGTAGTGCAACAGTGGAGCTGAATAACATACCAAACGGAAAGCAAACCATTTCATTCAGCTTTACCGGGTACGAAACATTGACCCGGGAATTTATTTTCCCCCTGGCCGATAAGGATGCAGTTATCATTCTTTTGTCTGCGGCCGAAGAAGAAATGGATGAAGTGATCGTACAAAGTACCCGTACAAGCCGTACCATTGATAATACAGCTACGAGGGTTGAAACGATCGATGGCGAAGAACTGGATGAAAAAAACAATATGCGTCCTGCAAATGTATCCATGCTGCTGCATGAAAGTACCGGCTTGCAGGTGCAGCAAACATCGGCCACCAGCGGGAATGCCAGCATACGGGTACAGGGACTTGATGGACGGTATACCCAGCTTTTGAAAGATGGATATCCAAACTTTGGGAATTTTGCAAGCGGGTTAAGCGTGCTCGAAATTCCGCCTTTAGACCTTAAACAGGTGGAAGTGATCAAAGGGCCTGCATCAACCTTATATGGCGGTGGTGCTATTGCGGGCGTGATCAATTTTATTTCCAAAACGCCAAAGGAAAAAGCGGAATACGACCTGATATTCAACCAGTCAATAATCGGGCAAACAAATATTGGATTCTACGCATCTCAAAAGAAAGGCAGGTTTGGATATACATTCTTAGGTGCAGGAAATCTTCAAAAAGCTTATGATGTAGATAAAGATGATTTTACTGAGTTGCCCAGTAGTAAGAATTTTACCATCAATCCGCGGTTGTTCTTTTATCCAAATGCCTCGCTGAGCATTATGCTGGGTAACAGTTATACCTGGGGATCAAATACGGGTGGAGATATAGAAGTGATCAGAGGAAGGGGGAATGCATCACATACTTATTTTGAAGAGAACAGCACTGTAAGAAATACCACTACGCTGGAAATTGATAAAAAATTTAAGAACGGGGATCAGCTAAAACTGAAACAAAGCCTTGGTTTATTTGACCGGGTAATTACATTGCCATCCTATGCTTTTTCGGGTTTGAATACAAATAGTTTTACCGATCTGTCATTACTCGTCAAGAAGCAAAAACATATTGTTATAAGCGGGTTGAATATTTTTTTTGACAGATTTAATCACCGTAACATGGGGTTATTAGATGCACGATCATTTACAACAGGTGTGTACATACAGGATACCTGGGATCTTACCGGGCGGGTGATCCTGGAAAGCGGGTTAAGGGTGGATCGTGTGAATTTTAGAACAAATAACTATGAAAAAACGCAGGCCTTTATTTTACCAAGAGTTTCTGCATTATTTAAGATCTCTGAAAAACTCAGTTCACGTATCGGCGCAGGTTTAGGTTATAAGATACCTACTGTTTTTACGGAGCAAACGGAATCCATGCAGTATCAAAATGTGTTGCCACTTAATAATGTACAGGCAGAGAAAAGTATTGGCGGAACTGCAGACCTTAATTACAAAACTCATATTACAAGGGACTTAACTTTCAGTATTAACCAGATGTTCTTTTACACCAACATAAACAAACCACTTGTATTAACGATGGATATGTTTGGAAATCATTCTTTTTCAAATGCTTCAAAACCCATTACCAGCACTGGTTTTGAAACAAACCTGAAATTCATTTATAAAGAAGACCTGAAATTATTTGTGGGCTATACCTTCACCAATGCCAAAGCCAGGTATGTAACGGGGAATCAATTTTTACCCTTGCTGCCAAAGAACAAACTGAACCTGACCATGATGTATGAAAAAGAAGATAATTTTAAACTGGGCCTGGAAGGATACTTAACCGGCAACCAGTTTTTATACAATGGTTATAGAACACCGTCATTTTGGGAATTTGGTTTTATGGCACAGAAGACATTTCGGAAAGTATCTGTTTTTATAAATTTTGAGAATTTTACCGACCAACGTCAAAGTAAATACAAAACGGTTGTAAACGGTCCGCACAGTACTCCTTCTTTTGATGATATCTGGAACCATACAGAAGGCTTTGTAATAAACGGCGGGGTAAAAATAAAATTCTAGGCATGAAATTGGTTATGACAAAACCATAGCTTTACTTACAATCATTCATACATCTTAAATCTTTAATTATGTCATTTGATCAGTATCACGAACCGCCTGAAGAACTTTCAGCAGCAACCAGGACCTTTGCCCGCATGGTTACATCTTTAATAGAAGAGGCCGAGGCAATAGGCTGGTATGAACAAAGAATATCAGTGGAAAAAGACAAGCAGGCAAAAGCCATCATGCAAAATGCCCAGGAAGAAGAGTTCAAACATTTTGGGATGGACCTGGAGTTCCTACTTCGTAAAAAACCAAAATGGAGAACAACTTTGCAGGCTATTCTTTTTACCCAGGGCGATATTGTTAAACTGGGGAAAAAAGGAGAGGAGAAAGCGGAGAAAAAATAATGCTTATAAACCTTTCAATGCTGCAATTGTGGCGATGGGATCCGCAGATTTAAAAACTGTATTGCCTGCAACCAATACATCGGCACCTGCATCAATGATCGATCTTGCATTTTCCAGTGTAACGCCCCCGTCAATTTCGATCTTCACCTTCAATGATTGCTCATCGATCATTTTACGAAGCTGTTTTATTTTATGCAGGGTATGTGGTATAAATGATTGTCCGCCAAAGCCGGGATTAACACTCATCATGCAAACCATATCAATATCCGCCAGTATATCCTGTAAGGCCCCAACGGGGGTATGCGGATTAATGGCTACACTAGCCTGCATCCCCAGGCTTTTTATCTGCTGAATATTGCGGTGTAAATGCGGGCAGGCTTCAATATGCACAGATAATATATCAGCGCC
>JBDSXS010000296.1:0-3005 GCA_039926045.1 Ferruginibacter sp. | reverse complement strand
CCTCCGCATTTTTGGTGTGTTGCAACGCATTGCTGTAAGTTATTTTTTTGCATCTGTCATCGTTCATTATTTTAAAGTGCGTGGTTCATTTGTGGTGGGCATGTTTATTTTACTGGCCTATTGGTTCTTATGTGTTGCTGCAAATCCCTCCGATCCCTTTAGTTTGCATGGCTGGTTTGGTACCAATATCGACAAAGCCGTTTTGGGAGAAAAACACATGTACCATGGTGAAGGCTTAGCTTTTGACCCCGAGGGATTGATGAACAGTTTTGCTGCCATTGTGCAGGTAATACTGGGTTACCTGGTTGGCAATTATATTGTACAAAAAGGCAAGACCAATGAAATGCTGAATGGCTTATTTGTAGCCGGCTGCGTACTGGTATTTGCAGGCTTTTGCTGGGATATGGTGTTCCCGCTCAATAAAAAAATATGGACCAGCAGTTATACCATCTACACAACAGGGCTTGCTTTATTGATCTTATCCATGATGATCTACCTGCTCGACTTTAAAAACACTAAAGGCTTGTGGAGCCGTTTCTTTGACGTGTTCGGTAAAAATGCCCTGTTCATTTTTGCCATGAGTGCCCTTATACCAAGATCACTCGGGCTCATCCGCATAAGCAATGGTCTGAATGATGCAGGAAAACCAAAATACCTGAATCCCTTGACTTGGTTTTACGAACATCTTTGTAAACCCATCCTACCATCCGACCCAAGAATTGGTTCACTGGTATATGCACTTTGCTTTATTGGGATGATGTGGTTTTTGGCGTGGGTGTTGGATAAGAAGAAGATTTATATAAAAGTGTAAGTAGGGTGAGTTTATTATTTAGATACGGAAATAAATTCAAAACATTCCATGTAATAGAAAGGACAATCATGATTAAGTTACCTCAAGGAGAAATGGAACTATTTATAAGGACAGATTTTTCTATTATTTCTCAATGGCAAAAAATCTGCGAAGAAGTAACAGATATAGAAAACGAATGCCCCCCGATGATCACCATAATTAATGATCCAAAATTTAGTCAGCTAAAAATAAGTGACCTGCCCCAATTTAGCAAAGATCAGGTTACAAACACATTTGTTATGCTAGTTGATGAGATGTCGTCATCACATCCTGAACATCCAATTAATTGTGTAGATTTGACCGACGATTTTGGCAGATACTTCCGAGTTATTCCATCTGAAGTGTGTAGTGTTTCGGCAAACTTAGGTCTATCCAATATGGATTTCTCTGAATTTGCTGACAATGTAGATCCTGATGGGATTTTTCGTGGTTTTAAATAATACACAACATTGCATTTGCGCTAAGTTTGGCAAATAATCTTCAGCATTTTATTGCTACCCGGCAGTGGTCATCGGGCGCCCGTTAACTAATCCCGCAATACTGCGGGACAGGCCAGTTTCTCTTTCTCATTTAAATTTTGTTCCTTTAACCAGCATTGCAGCAGGGCTGGACCAGTACCAAATTCCACACCATGGGCAATGCAAGCAGGTTGGCAAAAAGTTTTTTTAAGATTGTACAAATTTATTGACCCACAAACAGGATTATGAATAAGACAATTCTTTTTTTTTGTTTATGCTTTGTCTTTAATAAATCTTCCGCACAAACCAATTCTTTAATATATAAAAAGCTTCACACTTCTAAGCTTCCAGGAATTACCGGCCCTGTACTTACCGGGAATTACCCGGTATTTGAAAACAGGGAAACACGAAAGGGAAGGATGATAAATTTAAATATCATTGTTATTCCTGCACTTCACCGCGACCCGGCACTCACTCCTATATTTTATTTTGAGGGAGGCCCGGGTGTAGCCGCTACAAATAGTGCATCCTTTTATGCTGATAGTTCTAATAAATACTGCCTGTACCATGACATCGTATTAGTTGATATTCGGGGAACCGGAAAATCCAACCCATTAAATTGTCCTTCCTTACAAATTAAACATTCCCTGGAAGAGCAGTTCGGGGATATGTACCCGGCTGAGGCCGTAAAAGAATGTTATGATTCACTTTCAAAAAAAGCAGATCTAAAACAATACACTACAACCAATGTGGTAAAAGACCTGGAAGAGGTAAGACAGTGGTTGGGTTATGGCAAGATAAATATTTATGGATTATCGTACGGAACCCGGGTTGCTTTAGTTTACATGAAAATGTTTCCGTCATCTGTTGAAAGTTGTATACTTTGGTCGCCCATTCCAACTTATGGAAAAATGCCCCTGTATCATGCAAGATTTGCACAAAACAGTTTAGAGAAAATTTTTACTGACTGTAGTAATGATTCAGTTTGCCACAATAACTTTCCCAACTTAGCAAAGGAATTTAATTCTTTGATGCAACAAAGTGAAAAAACAGGTTTCAGGATCTTCAATCCCGGCAGCTCACAACAACTCTCCTTTTCATGGAATACATTTCAAACAAAATTACGCTCCTTAATGTATTCCCCAAATGGGATAAGGCAAATACCTTACATAATACACCAGGCATATATTGGCGATCTCAAGCCTTTTATTTCGCTTTATCCCCAGGCAAGGGATACCAGTAATTTTATAGCTGAAGGGTTATACCTATGCATTACCTGCTCAGAAGATGTGCCATTCATAAGTAATAAAGAGGTTGATCCGCTTACCAAAGGGACATTTATGGGAACTTACAGAATTGATCAGCAAAGATCAGCTTGCGCCCAATGGGCCCGGGGCAATATTCCCAATAATTTTTTTGATGCCACTGTTTCTAAAATTCCTACGTTAATATTTTCCGGGGGCTTTGATCCAATAACACCAACTTCATTGGCAAAAGAGATCGCAAGTCATTTATCAAACAGTGTCTTAATTGTTATTCCACAAATGTCCCACACTTTTGATGGTTTGAGTCATCCTGAATGTTTTGATAACATTTGTTTAGATTTTATTAATGATCCTTTTCATACAAGATCAATACCAGGTTGTATAAAAGAAATGAAACCGGAAAATTACAGGGTTAAAGAATAACTGCCGGGC
>JBDSXS010000295.1:0-6289 GCA_039926045.1 Ferruginibacter sp. | reverse complement strand
CTATACCGGCGATGGAATCATTGACCGGTACAAGATCTTTTACAAGTCCGGGTTCTTCTTCTTCTTCAGGGTTGTAATAATCACCAAAAATTGAGGTAAGTACTTTAGCATGATAAACTGACCTTGTGAATTTATTGCCTATTATAATAATAGTTGCTTTTTCGGTCAGTAAGCGTATAAAAGTTGAATTGCTGCCATGCCACCAGCCATTGTGGTAAATCATCTTCTTCCCATCAGGAAAAATATTCATGCGCCAGCCAAGTCCATAATTCCTGATGCCTGGTTTTTCGTTGCTGTACGGGGCATAGGCCTGGTCAAGCGTTGCTTGTGTAAAGAGCAGGTTGGAAGATAAGGCCCTGTCCCAGATCAGCAGGTCCCTGGGAGTAGTATAAATATTTTTATCGCCATACACCTGGTCTAAAAAAGTAAAGGGCTCCAAACCGCCTCTCCAGTTATAACTGGGAATGGCCTTCAAGGTATCTGCCAATGTAAAAACATAACTGTTCTTCATTTGCAGCGGAATAAAAAAGGTTTTGTTTATATGATCAGGATATGTTGTTCCGGTAACCTTTTCGATCACTAATGCCAGTAAAGCATAATTGGTATTGCAGTAGTTGAAATGCATATTGGGGGTTTGAACATCTTTCAATTCTGCTTTCCGCGTTATTAAATAATTCAACACATCTTCATTGCTTGCATACCTTGCCTTGTTCCAACCCAGGGTTTCCATAAAATAATTATAATTGGGCAGGCCGCTGCGATGACTTAATAAAGAACGTATCGTTATGCCCGGGTAATTAAATGCCGGAAAATATTTACTGAACTCGTCATCAATATTCAGTTTGCCATCCTGCTGCAGTTTTAAAACAGCCATGGCGGTAAAAGTTTTACTGATGGATGCAATGTGCATGGGAGAATTTTGGGTGATCGTATCATTACCGGGTAAATGGGCGGTACCCCGGTATTGCTCAAAAATGATATTACCATCTTTGGCAACGACCATTCCACCGTTAAAGCCCTTTATTTTTAAAACAGAATCGTACCAACTCTGGCAGCTGGCTTTTATACGTTCCGCTTCTCCAGGAGCAACCGCTACAGGGGCCCGCAGGATTATTATTGTAGGCAAACTGTCTTTAACGGTTTTAGGGGCAGTACTGGCGGAATTGCAGGATGCATTAAATAAACCAAAGCATATTAGTAACCTTAAAAGTGAAAATGAAATTTTGTAAGCTGTATTTTGCGATAAAGGCATTATAAAATTTTAAGCTTTAGATAGAATATATTTGTGCAAAATACACCGTAAAAACCATGCCTGAAAAAAAAATAACCAGTTATCCCAAAGAAAAGATCAATATTCTTTTCCTGGAAAATATAAGTGATGTTGCAGTAAAACATTTTAATGCATCGGGCTATGTAAATGTTAAAAAAATAAACAGTGCATTATCTGAGGCAGAATTGATCACTGTTATTAAAGATGTACATCTTTTAGGCATTCGCAGTAAAACCCAGGTTACTAAAAAGATACTGGATGCTGCTCCGAAATTACAGGCCATTGGTTGTTTTTGTATCGGTGTTAACCAGGTTGATCTGAAAGCTGCAACCAAAAACGGGGTGGTTGTTTTTAATGCACCATACAGTAATACCAGGAGTGTGGCAGAACTGGTGATAGGCGCATCCATCATACTTATCAGGAAGATCGTAGATAAAAATAAAGCAGCACACGAAGGTGTGTGGCTTAAGGAAGCCAGCGGCAGTTATGAACTCCGGGGAAAAACATTGGGCATTATCGGGTATGGAAATATTGGCAAACAGGTGAGTGTATTGGCCGAAAGTATCGGGATGAAAGTGATCTTCTATGATACAGAGACCAAACTGCCTTTAGGGAATGCTGAAGACAAAGAAAGTTTGAGAGAAGTTGTTGCCAAGTCGGATATTGTTACCCTGCATGTGCCCGAATTAACAAGCACAAAAAACCTGATCAATAAAAGCACAATAAAGCATTTTAAAAAGGGAAGCATTTTGATCAATTATGCCAGGGGAGAGGTTGTTGACCTGGATGCGCTGAGAATGGCTTTGTTAAACGGGCATTTAAGTGGCGCTGCTGTGGATGTTTTTCCACAGGAGCCGGAAAAGAACGGCGATCCATTTACCACACCCTTACAGGGATTGAGCAATGTATTGCTTACACCACATATTGGTGGCAGTACACAGGAAGCACAGCATAACATCGGCGATGATGTAAGCAGCAAATTATTCAACTATCTCGAAAAAGGTATCAGTACCGGCTCTCACAGTATTCCCGAATTATCACTGCCCCCGCAGGAAGGTACTCACCGCATTTTACACATACATCATAATGTGCCGGGTGTACTTTCAGAGATCAACACACAATTGAGCAAGCATAAAATAAATATCCTTGGACAGTATTTAAAGACCAACGATTCGATCGGTTATGTTGTGCTGGATGTAAATAAGAACCTGAGTAAAAATGCAGTGGAGTTGTTGAGAAAAGTAAAGGGAACTATTAAGGTGAGGGTGTTGTATTGACCCCCTAACTGCGTTCTTTCCCTTACATGGAACCCCTAAAGGGGAAACCTGCCCTTCGACTTCGCTCAGGACTTTGATGTTTTTGAATTATTTATTCTATTTTTTTTCAACCGGCAAATACACCGAAACAGTTGTTCCTTTTCCCTTCTTACTGTTGATCTGCAATGTTGCATCCATCATTTTAATAAGATCCTTTATTATTAAATAACCAAGCCCGTTTCCTTTCCTGTTATCAATATTGGCAGATGATATAATGAATTGGTCTGCCATGATATTCTTTATTTGGTCGGGTGTCATACCTGCACCTTCGTCCTGCACTGTTATGATCACCGTTTCATCTGCCGGCTGAGCCGAAATAATGATACTGCCTTTTTCAGAAAAATTTATGGCATTGGTCAAAAGATTATAGATCAGGATCTTTAGCGGTTCAAAAAACTGGCGCACTTCCAGGTCTTTGTGTACATCATTGACAAGGGAAAGATTCTTTTGATGGGCCAGTGAATTGAGTACACCCAACACCTGGTTAACCAATTGATGTATGTTAAATGTTTCTTTGGCCAGCCGCCTGTTCTCATTCTGGTATTTTATCCAGTTAAGTATGTTGGTGGAAAGCAGCTGCAGTTCCTGGGCAGTATTGGTCATTTCCTGTATGGTTTCCTGCTGCAATTCTTCCGACATTAAATTTCTTTTTTCGATCAGCTTCTTTCCTGCTACGGTTACAAATTTTAAAGGAGTTACAATATCGTGGCTGATTATGGAGATGAGTCTTGTTTTTATTGTATTGTTTTTTTCAAGCACTTCATTTTTTTGAACCAGTTCTTTTGTTTTTTCTGCAACCTGCTTTTCCAGTTTGCGCTGCCTTATCTTATATTGCCTGGTACGCAGATTTAAATACAGCAGGGTTAAACCAATGGCAGTTAAAACGATCAGTATGTTGAACCACCATTGCTTATGCCAGGGTGTGCTGATACTAAACCTGATCTCTTTATAAGAATAATTATTGATACCAAAGCCATTTACTTTTCTTATCCGCAGAACATAATCTCCCGGTTGTAAATTATTAAGGCGGATAACAGCATCATTGTCAGTGTTGATCGTTTTCCAGTCCTGCCCGTTAATTTGATAATCAAGATAAATATTCTCTTTATTGCACCAGGCAGAAAAACCAAGCTGTATGATTATTTCCTGGGTTTTTGCAGACAGGCGTTTATGAGCCAGTGAATCGATATTTATTTTATCATTATCTACCAGTATCTCATCAATAAAAATTTCTCCTTCCGGTAGTATGGGTATTGCCTTTTCGGGGTTCACCCACAATAAACCATCCATGGTAGGAAAAGAGATCGTTCTATTTTTTAACCGTAAAGCACAGGGCGTACAGCCACCATTCAGCTCTGTCATTTCCATACCGTCCTTTTTTCCAAAATAATGATAGTAAACGGATGTTGTGTTGTTCTCAAATGCATTAATGAGTTCAGACAAACTGGATTTGAATAGCCCCCGGTTTGTACTTATCCAGCAATAGCCTTTATCATCGGGTACAAAGCAATGCGTATACAAAAGGTATTTATTTTTGTCCAGCGGCATGGAACTTACCTTCCCATTCCTGTAGATATAAAATCCTGACCCATAAGTGCCAAAAAAAACAAAGTCCTTATACTTCCAGATACTGCGCACACAAATATTTTCTTTGCTGAAAATGGTATCCAGCTTAGCAGTTGAGGTATTGAACCGCAGCAATCCTGCACATGTTGCTACGGCTAAAATGCCCGGGCTTATTTCAGTAAAATCGAAAATTAACATGTCAGCAGATTCCCGTGGGTATTTATAAATATAGTGAAGGCTGTCTGCATCAAGAATACCGATGCCGTGCATATTTGCTAAATAAATATGCTGCCCTGATGCTGTTACAAGGTCTCCCCATTTTATTTTTTCAAAGACTTTGGTTTCACCGGTAGCGTTATTGTACCGGTGCAGACAGTTATATCCCAAAGCTGGGTCTGCCTGGTTATACCATAATAAATTTTCGCCTGTTTGCGTAACGTAAAAATCGAATTTACCTTTTATAGGTAATGTATTTATGTTGGTAGAATTGTTTCCAATAATATCACTTTCGTTGGTTAATATATTGCCATCTCCAAGTTCAACCTGTGCATAATAAGAATTCCTGTTCTTTGAATTTACTTCTTTTCGTTTTTTTGATTGTACCCTGTTTTGGTTGATCACAATAAGGCCCCTGGATTCTGTTCCAACAAACAACAGCTTGTTCTTTTCGCTATATTGAACTGATTTGATGTAAGAACCGGGAGGGATGCCGGTAAATATCAAATTGGCAGTTACCAGATTATTTGTATAACTTATTTCCCAGGCATTTTCTCCATCTATAAGAACCGGCTTTGTCATTCCGGTTTGCCAGTAAAGGATACTGTTATCACTTTCATGCTTTAACAGGCCGGCAGTTTCGCCTGTAAGGGAAACCGGCCTAAAGCTTTGATCGTTGATATTATAAAGGAAGATCTCCCGCTTATTATTCAGTATAAAACAATCAGCACCGATCTTGAAGATCGTATTGATATTTCCCTGCTCAAAAGGAACAATAAGAGGAACTGCTAAACTGATTGACGAACGATAAAGAATACCTTTACCAAGAATTAAGAAGGATGTATCGTTAGTGCATATGATCGTATTAAAACCTGCAGAAAACTGCACAGGGGCGGGTGTGTTGGCATTTTTCTGAAAAAAAACATCTGATACGCCTATTAAATAATAATTACTAAGCGGATTAACATTGCTGTTCACTGCTGCCTTCTTCCAAAGAACAGGTTTACTCTTGTCAATATAAAAAACATTACCGGACTGGTCTGCTGTGTATATCCTTCCCGCATTATTCTTTACCATAAAAAGCATCCTTTCAGAAGTAATGGATGGCATATTTTCTTTGGTAAAAGACTTGAGGTCAACGCCATTAAACCTTACGATGCCTGCTTCAGTAGCCATCCATAAGAATTCTGTTTTTTCATCCCACTGCAAACCCTTGATACCATTTGAAGGCAAACCATTATCAGTAGTGTATTGCTGAAGATTTGAAATACCCGCAAATTGCGCCCTGGCTGAAGATGCAAGAACAAAAAAGAAATGCAGTAAAATAAGAAGTCTTTGCATAAGCGTTTTACAGTAACAAGGTACTGCATACTGCTCAATAATTTACATTGTACAGGGTAGCCAGTTCCATGAGTTCTTTGATATTGCCTGCAGTTGTTTTTTCAAAAATGCGTGTCTTAATGGTAGAGATGGTATTCATTTTTAAATTCAGGGTCTCTGCAATATCTTTTGTTCCAATGCCCTTTAGTACATAATGGAGTATCTCCAGTTCTCTTGGCGCCAGTGTTTTAAAAGGATTGTCGTGGTGCTGAATATTATCCCGCCTTACCGGTTCTTCATTGTGCATGAATTTTTGAAGTATCTGGATCATTTCTTCTTCACCAACTGATTTAGACATGTAGTAATTGATACCATACTGCTTCAGCGCCTCACCATATATTTCGGCTGGCTGCATGGAGAACACAAGGATATGCAGGTCGGGATATACCCTGCGGATATTTGGGATTACTTCGAGTGTACTTCCATCAGATAAAATAATGTCAAGTACGAGGTGGGTGTATTTATTTTTTACAAGCTCTTTCATCAGCTCGTTACAGGTAGCTACTTCATGCAGGTCGGTATAGCCGAGGGTAAGCTGCAT
>JBDSXS010000294.1:0-2925 GCA_039926045.1 Ferruginibacter sp. | reverse complement strand
TCTGCAACAAATCACAGCAATGAAGGTTTGAACCAGATGGCCTATAACCGTTGTATTGGTACAAGGTATTGCGCCAACAACTGTCCATACAAAGTACGGCGCTTTAACTGGCTGGATTATACCGGCGCAGACAGTTTCCCGGATAATCAAAATACATTGATCGGTACTTACATGGATCAATCTGTTTTGCAGATGAATGATGACCTGACAAGAATGGTGTTGAATCCTGATGTAACTGTTCGAAGCAGGGGCGTAATGGAAAAATGTTCTTTCTGTGTTCAACGTTTACAGGATAGTAAACTGGAAGCAAAAAAACAACAGGACCCATCACTGATACGTAATGTAAAAACAGCCTGTATGCAGGCCTGTCCTACACATGCCATCAGCTTTGGTAATGTAAATGATAAAGAAAGTGATATTTATAAGATCAGGCATGTGGAGCAAAAGCACCGTGCATTTTATGTGCTGGAACAATTACACGTTTTGCCTAATGTAAATTACCTGGCCAAAGTGCGTAATACCGACAGGCATATTGGTGTTGAAGAGGCCCCCTCTAACTCCCCCAAGGGGGAAGAGAAGGAGAAAGCGCATGCTTAAAGCTTACACTATCTCTCCGTTGCAATGGAAGGAAAAGGACAAGATTGGAGGTTGAGATTTGATTCGCTCAGATTAAAGTTGAAAATAGAGAAAAAGCAGAAATGCTTAATTACTAATATCGAAACAAAAAACAAATGCCTGGCCTGAGGGATAGAGGGTGAGGCTGTTATAAGATATGTCATTACTGAAATACGAATCGCAACAAAGGGAACCGCTGGTTGATGGTAATAAAGATTATCACCAGGTAACGGAAGATATCATACGTCCCATTGAGATGAAGCCGAGCACGCTCTGGTATATTGGATTTTATATCAGCGTTGCCTTATTATTATTTGGGGTGTATAGTATTTACCGTGAGGTTACTTATGGTATTGGTCAGTGGAACCTGAACAAGACCATCGGCTGGGGTTGGGATATCACCAACTTCGTATGGTGGATCGGTATCGGTCATGCCGGAACTTTGATCTCTGCGATCTTATTGTTATTCCGCCAGGGATGGAGAACAGGTGTGAACCGTGCAGCAGAAGCCATGACGATCTTTGCGGTGATCTGCGCAGGCCAGTTTCCTATCTGGCATATGGGTAGGGTATGGATGGCATTCTTTGTATTGCCTTATCCAAATACCCGTGGTTCGGTATGGACAAACTTTAACTCTCCATTATTGTGGGACGTGTTTGCGGTATCAACTTATTTTACTGTTTCATTATTATTCTGGTATTCGGGTTTATTGCCCGACCTGGCAACAGTAAGGGACCGTGCTAAAACGAAATTCCGTAAAATGTTCTATGGTGTTGCTTCCTTTGGCTGGAGTGGAAGTACCAAACACTGGCAACGTCATGAATCATTATCACTTGTATTGGCGGGATTAAGTACACCGCTTGTATTATCAGTACATACTATCGTATCTTTTGACTTTGCCACTTCAATCGTTCCGGGCTGGCATACCACCATCTTCCCTCCATACTTTGTGGCGGGAGCGATCTTCTCTGGTTTTGCCATGGTGCAAACCCTGCTGATCATTGTAAGAAAAGTATTACATCTCCAGGATTATATTACCGTTGGGCACATTGAAGCCATGAACAAAGTAATTGTGCTTACTGGCAGTATTGTTGGTTGTGCTTATCTCACGGAGTTATTCATTGCCTGGTACGGACAAAATCCATACGAGTGGTTTGCATTTAAAGAGAACCGTGCCAACCTTTTCAGTCCTTATGGATGGGCTTACTACCTGATGATGTTCTGTAATGTGGTATCACCACAATTATTCTGGAGCCGTAAGCTCAGAAGAAATATCACCGTTACCTTCTTCATGAGTATCATTGTAAATATAGGTATGTGGTTCGAGCGTTTTGTAATTATTGTTACCTCTGTATATAGGGATTACCTGCCATCAAGCTGGAGTACGTATTATAGTCCTACTATCTGGGAGATCGGTTTCTACCTCGGTACATTCGGATTGTTCTTTACCTGTTTCTTCCTGTTTGCAAAATACTTCCCGGTTATTGCGGTTGCCGAGATCAAAGCTATTTTAAAGACCAGTGGCGAAAATTATAAAGTGAAGATGACTGATATGGAAAAATCGGATGCAGAGAAATTTTATGTTGATGAAGTGGAGCATGCACATTAAACCCCCTCCGCCCCCTGAAGGGGGAACTGGGAGTTCAATTATTTGAAAAGAATTCGAATTTTTATACGCCAAAAGCCCCTTTAGGGGTTTGGGGTTAAAAGCTAAAAATTATGGCTGGAGGAATTAAAAAATTTGTTGTAGGATCATTTGATGATGAAAAGGTATTGTTTCCTGCGGTAAAAAATGTGCGCAAAGCAGGATACAAGATACACGATGTGTACACACCTTTTCCTGTGCATGGTTTAGACCACGCTATGGGCATCCGTGAAACCAGTCTGCATACTGCAGGATTTATTTATGCTATTTGCGGTACAACTACTGCCCTTTCAGGTATCGGCTGGATATTTACCAAAGACTGGCCATTGAATATTGGTGGTAAGCCACACTTTTCACTACCGGCCTGGATACCCATCACTTTTGAGTTAACGGTATTGTTCTCAGCAGTAGGCATGGTACTTACTTTTTGTTACCTGTGCAACCTGGCTCCTTTTGTAAAGAAGCACCATTTTCACCCAAGAGCTACCGACGACCTGTTTGTTATGGCTATTGAGTGTACCGATAAAACCAATGATGCTGAAGTACAATCCTTTTTACAAACCGCAGGCGCAAAAGAAGTAAATGTACAGGAAGTAGAAACAGGTTGGTGGATCGGAACTTACGATAAAGAACAAAAATTATATAAAGAAGAGAAGGGCTATTAA
>JBDSXS010000293.1:0-24734 GCA_039926045.1 Ferruginibacter sp. | reverse complement strand
AGTGGATGGTGAAGGATGCAAAAGGCAATACGGCCAACATTACTATTGCTGATGTAGTATCAAGCAATGGCGTTACGTATGTTATTGATGGCGTATTGATGCCTAAATAAATATGTTTGTTTAAGTTCAATTATAATTTTTAAAAAGGGGCAGCGCAGGCTGCCCTTTTTTAAAATGACTGGTTACAGGTATAATGTGTATATTACCCAGATGAATGGAAAGACCCAGATCTGTTTTTACAATATCGAGTTAAGAGAATCTTCTATAGGAGATCCAAAATATATTTCAGGGAAATTAACGATCGGTAATTGAGCTTATACTGGCAAGTGTTCCCTTCAATAAAGCTTATTTTTTACGAAATACCGAAGGGGCCACTTGTGCTTAATAAACCTTCACTTTGATTCAAAAGTTTAGGTCCCAATTGCAGCAATATTGGCCGAAGTTTTCTGTGGATTCATTTTTATAATGAAAAAAGCAACGATCAAATTTGGCATCCAGGACAGGTAAGCAACTATTCTATATGCTGTTGTAAAGTCATGGAACAGGTTAGTTAATAATGGAAGCCAGATCCGAAGTGTTACTGCTGCAAAGCATGCTGCGTAACTATAGATCATCATTTTTTTATGTGCTTCTACCCTCCTGTTCTTAATATGTATGTAAGCGGAAAAGGTTGTGTAAAACCAAATAACGCCTAAAGCAGCAAAACCCAAAGTTGTAATTATACCACCTGTTGCGTATAAAGCAATATACAGGGATGCTGTTGCACTTACTAATGCACAGATGACATATAGTTTGCCGATCTTTCTATGCAACGGTGTTTTGTTTATCCTGATCTTCTCATTAAACTGGATCCACCCGATCAGCAATGCCAATCCACCTAAAATGATATGCGTATAAAATGCTGTATTCCAAAAAATACTTGTAAGTATAGTTTCAGTTTTTGATTGTAATAAACCAAATTTCCTGTCAATAATAAAATAGAGAACGGGATAAAGCCCGATTGCCGTAGCCAATATGGCACCCAGGATTTTAAGCGATCTTTTTATCATGAAGAACCTGTTAAATAACGTTTTTCAAATTAACAACAAAGTTGACAGAAATTCAGCTGCCCGGTAACAACCATACGTAGTAAAAGTGTCGTTTGTTACACCATCAGCCGGTTTTAGTAGAACAAATACTACCCATTTTAATCTAATATTTAACTGTTGGTTGTAAAGTAAGCACGGTAATTGCCTGTATAGCTGTATAAACTCATTATTATGGTCAATTACAACCTGCTACATATTAAAACGCTTGAAGTAATACTTACCATGCATAAAAAACACCAGGTAGAGATGCTTGCAGATGCAGATGCAAAGCCTGGCAAACTAATGAACCTGCAACGGACCATCGCTAAGGTTAAACATGCGATCAGTATGAAAATTGTGTGTTTATAATTATGAACCGAGGCATAACAATTGGAAAAGCATTTACTACGTTCTTATTTTAAAAGTCTACCTTGTAGGTATTCGTTCTAAGCTTCTGGTAACTATTCAATCTTTTTTACTGGTTTCAATTATTGTAGCGGCTTTCTTTGCGTATTCACATTATTTGATGCCGCAATTAAGAGCAGCATTTATTAAGTTATTATTACCTGGCTATTGTTGTTCAAAAAATGAACCTGGCCATGGTAACCATTACATTCATTTAAAAAAAAATTATGAAAAAAACATTTTACCTCTTACCTGTATTGATAATATTTACAGGTCTTACTGTGCATGCACAGGTGTATAAAACTTTTGAAGACACCGCTAAGCTCAATAAAGAAATTATCGAAGTAAGTAATGACATTGCCGGCCTGAACGCTAAATTAACCATAGCGCACAATAACATGCCGGGCTACCGTGCCAAAGCCGAAGTAGCTGAATCAAATGCTAAAGATGCAGCAGTAAGCAGCAGTAACCAGGCCGACAAAGCAATAAGCGGAAGCGTTAAAGAAGCAAGAATTGCAAAAAGAAAAGCCAGGCGTGCATATAATAAAGCAAAGCATGCACGGTCATCTAATAATAATGTTGGTGACCAGGATGATAAAATAGCATCGCTCACAGGCCAGTTGGCAAAAAAGCAGGAACGGCTTAACCAGTTAACCGCCATGCGTTTTGCAATTACCGGGCAATAGCAACAGTAATAATAAGCTAAGTTTATAATAAAATAGTGCGGCCAGGTGGCTGCACTATTTTATTATCCGTACCGGGATATATAGTTCGATTACTGGCGCAGATATGCGGCCAGGCTTTTGTGTATTAGCGTATCTGTGCCAGTTTGTGAGGAAGAACGGCAAAAATTATTTTTTTTCGATCAGTTGCTTCATCGCTTTCTCCAGTTCTTCAATTCTTTTTTGTTGATCTTTGATCACCTGTTGTTGATCGTCACTTTTTTCATTAAGCTCCTGTACAGCTTTTACCAACGGCACTACAAATTCTGCATAACGAAGGCCATAAAAATCTTTATCGTTCTTAGGTTTATCAACACCCGAAAAATTAAAGCCTGATTTTTGTGCAGCCGCTTCCACTTCCTGTGCAATGAACCCTGTTGTGATCTCACTGAGTGGTGCTCCTGTAAAACTTGCTTTTATCCCTGCGTAATTATTTATTTTTTGGCGGTCAAGCTGGTAGGTAACCGGTCGAAGCTGCGTAATGAATTTAAGTCCGGGTACATTTTCAGCAATGTTCTGTTTGAAACGTCCATCAGAGATATTGGTCCAGTTCTGGTATCCACCGATAGACCCTACAAATACATTCCCGATGCGTACCATATTGGATGCTGTAGCCGTAGCATCAATACCCACACTGGTAGTATTGGAAAAATTTGCATTATTATTTCCCGTGTTGACACCAATAGCAGTATTGTAATAACCGGTGGTATTTGCCAGTAATGAATTTACCCCTACTGCTGTATTTTGACCTCCTGTACTGTTATTATACAAAGCATTTAAACCTGTTGCTGTATTGTTATCTCCTGAGCTATTTAAAAACAATGCCTGTAATCCATTGGCGGTATTCCATCCACCGGTGCCGTTGGTAAATAATGACTGGTATCCGCTTGCTGTGTTATAATTACCCGAACTGTTTGACTTTAAAGCATCGGTTCCATTGGCGATATTGAAGCTACCACTGCTGTTGTTCAAAAGTGACTGGTAACCGATAGCAGTATTTGAATTTCCGGTATTTGAACCAGGGATGCCAGAACCTCTCAAAGCTGAATATCCAACTGCAACATTGTAATTAGTAAAGGGTGTAGTTGTATTATTGGAAAATGCCATGGCGTAATAACCAAGGGCAGTACCATTGCTTCCGGCGGTGTTAGCATACATGGCATCATAACCTATGGCGGTGTTGAAGCCTCCCGTACTGTTGTTATCAAGGGCTTCTCCTCCAACAGCAGTATTGACGATACCAGTGGTGTTAAAAGTCAGCGCACGATAGCCGCTTGCGGTATTTAAGTTACCTGTTGTATTGTTAGAAAGCGCCTCCATTCCATTGGCTGTATTTCCGTATCCAGTAGAATTAGCAGTTAGTGTGTACATGCCGGTTGCGGTATTGAAATCACCGCTGGTATTAAATTTAAGTGTTTGATAGCCGATAGCGGTATTGGAATTGCCATAGTTGTAAGCAGGATCACCCGAACCCCTTAATGCTTCAAACCCTACCGCTACATTGTAATTAGTAAATGGGCTGCTGATATTATTTGCATAATACATCGCATTATATCCAATAGCCGTTGCATTACTTCCTGCAGCATTACTAAAAAGTGCATTAAACCCAACGGCCGTGTTATTATTTCCCGAGACATTATTTCCACTAGCATACAGACCATTAGCGGTGTTGGCATTTCCTGAAGTATTATTAAAAAGTGAAAATAATCCTGTGGCAGTATTAGCGGAACCTGCTGTGTTAGCATATAATGACTGTTCACCATTTGCAGTATTTAGGTCCCCGGTAGTATTGGCATACAAAGCCTGGTGGCCAGTGGCTGTATTTTGTGTTCCATCAGTATTACTCCAGAGTGCCTGGTAGCCGATAACAGTATTATAATTTCCAGTATTAGCAGAAGGAGTGGTAGAACCCCTTAAAGCTTCAAAGCCTACAGCTACGTTATAGCTGGTGAATGGAGTACTGCTATTGTTCGCATTAAACATAGCACCATTTCCTATCGCAGTAGCATTACTGCCTGTTACGTTGCTAAAGAGTGATCCAAATCCGAAGGCAGCATTACTCCACCCGGTAGTATTGCCGAATAAAGCATTGGAACCGGCGGACGTATTGTAACTCCCGCTTGTATTACTATATGATGATGAATTGCCAGTTGCGGTGTTGCTAGTTCCTGAGACATTAGCATTCCCGCCCTGGTACCCGAAAAAAGAATTTGATAATAAATGATCAATCCTCCCTGCCTTTTGATTATTGACCCTGATATTAAAAGGGATATTATCGGTGGTGCCCATAAAGTTTGTCCCATCCACCGTTCCTGCATTTCCTGCCAGTGACCAACCCGATGAAGCAGAAAGTATACGCAACCATTTTACGCCATCGCAGAAATAATAACCCGGCGTAACATTGTTGGGACTTGTACCGGCAGTAGCCGTATTGTACACTGTCATACCTGCTACAAAGGAAGCCAGCGGGGCCGCTGCATTACTGGCAGTAAGCGCAACACGGGGTAGCAGCAATCCTTTGTTGCTGCTGCTGATCTCAAGCATGGCGCTGGCATCGGGTGAGGGGGTACCAATGCCAACCCCCTGGGCGTTTGCAGTATATGAAATGATGAGGCCGGTTAAAGATAAAAGGAGCGTTTTCATTTTGTCAATTTTAAAAAATGATAAAAAGAATTTCGGGCATTTTAATAGCCCGGTACAGATTCTGTAATTCAATTAAGAAGCTTAAGTAAGTTACTTCAATTGTCATAAAAAGAGTAACACTATTTTTTTCTTGGCAGGCAGGCTGTTGCAAGGATAGTTGTGCAATTATAAGCATGGACCTATACCGTCGCTACCAGGCGATAGACCATGTGTGTTGGCATATTTGTCACACCCACTCCTACAGCAGCAGGCGCCGTCGTCCGGTTTACTGAGCGTAGTTGAAGTATCACCTACGGCTGAAGTTTGAGCAGGTTTTGAATTTGTTTTTGTTGAAGGCTCTTTGCCGGTGCTATCGGCATTGATCATAAGACCAGCGGCGGCATAGGCGAAGTTCTCGGGTTCGTACAATAAGGTGCCAGTTGGTGTATGTATGAATTGGCAGCGCCACAATAGCAAAAGTATGAGTTGGCACAGATACGCCATCGCTCTTTTACCGCCCTGAATATCTGCGCCAGTTGGCGCAAAAAAATCAATGCCTTTAATAATCCCGGTTTACAATAAAAAAGGTATTTGCGCCATTGAAATAACTCATCGCATAATACATACGCTTATCAGCACGTTGACAAGAGGTAATATAATCATCGCTCGAGGTAGGTAACGGACAGTTTGGTACAGGCGTGAGCGGATAAAATGCAAATTTGCTCACCGGGTTTATATCAACCGTATAGTAAGAATTACAGCGCTGGTACTTGGCACGGGTTCTTATTTTATTACCGCCCGCAAAGCAGAAATAAGAGCTGCTGAAATTTGATAATGTATCAGCCGGATCGTATAACGGCATTACCGACCAGCTTTGTCCGTTGTTGGTACTTTGGTAAAACGTACGGGCCGGTGTACTGTATTGCAGTACCAGGCGTTGATCGTCCAGCTTGATGATCTTGTTCATGATATCTCCAAAAGCACTGATAGTAACCATAACGGCATTTTCAAAATTATCATCAGAATATAAAAGTTTGTTACCCGAAATGATAAAATTCCTGGCACCGGAATACGAACTTCTTTGTTGGGTAGTGTTTAAATAAGATGCCGGCAGCGTAAAAGTCTGCCGCCAGGTAAGTCCGTCATCGTCACTTACAGCCGCTTTTGTGTTACCGTAACCGGTAAGTACCAGCCTACCTGTTGAGGTGGCAAATATGGATAAGTCTTGATTATTATAGTAGGTAGTCCAAAAGCTGTTTTGGAGTTCTTTTTTTACCAATACCCAGTTTTTTGTATTGGGTTTATTTACGAGGGCTATAATACTGTCCGGTCCGGTGGAATTTGCCTTTTTCAGGATACAGGCAATATCGCCGTTTGGTTTCAGGCAGATCCTGGTTTGGCTAACAGTAAATGAATTGGAACTTCCGTAAGGCGTAAGTCGGTACACACTGTCTTTGTCATCACCAGCATAAAACTCGTCTGAAGAGTTGCTGTTGTTATGTGTTGTAAAAATGATACGGTTATTGTTTGCATCAAGTAGTCCTCCAAAACTGTGATAGATCGAAGCAAAGATTCCTTTTTGAACACCCAAAGTTACAGTACCTCCCGTACCACCTCCGCCGCCACCTCCGCCGGGGGGTGTTGGATCGGTTGTATTTTTCTGACAAGAACATACTAATAACAGGGAAAGGGCAGGGATAAGGTATCGCATAATTTTAATTTGAGCTGACAAGATAATATTTTTTTTCTACTCGATATGCAAACTTGCTGTTTAAAAAAATTCCCTGCAACTGGTACATATATGCAGCATGGGTTATCTGTGTTGGCGTACTTGACTACCGGCAGGCAGTCCTGCTATTTGTTTCACACATGTAACCTGCAAAACCAATACACTAGCTTATTGATGTGATCTTAACAGAATGAAAGGTCCATCCGCAAGCTTCAGCCTTGGTATTTAGCTGCATAATTTCGGCACCAAAATCAGTGCTGGTTGTAGAAGCATTCACCAGCACACTGATCACCTGCGAACCCGAAATAGAGATGTCCTGGCTGTTGCCCGTGGGATATTGAAAGACCCTGAACTTGTACACTTTACTTGATTCATGCAGGGTTATATTAAATTCTACCAGGTGCTTTTTACCGGCTGTAATGGGATCAAACTCTACTTTTACAGCCGGGCTTGTTACTGCCGGAAAAGCAGAACTGAACATGGCGATATTCCAGCTGGCAGAAGGGTCGGCAATAACCATAATAGACGAATACATACTCAGGTATTTATTTCCTGTTCTGGGTTTGTTGGGACTAAGTATTACTGAAGAACTTAAAAGTTCAGGGCGCACTTTCAGTTTTTTCCCAATTTCAAGATCAGTGAGGCGTAGAGGTTTAAGTGATCCCAGTTTACCTGCATCCAGCCTGATTTTTTTTAAAATCTCCAGCCTGCTATTATCTAATTTTTTAAGGGTTGCCATAATAGGTATTTTAAAGTGATAAATTTTTACCTAAAATAATACATTCAGGCCAAAAAAGAACTATGGTGAATGGGTTTTTATATGCAACAGCAACATGGGCGAAGCAGCCGCCGGCGTGTTCGGGTTCGACTTTGTGAGTATGATAAAGTTCTTCGCCGTTGGTATTAAAACAAAAGGCGGTAAAAGAGAAGTCCATGCTCTTTTACCACCCTGCATATCTGCGCCAGTTGGGGGGGCCCGACAGGATAAAAGCTATATAGCATCAGCCATGCATAAAAGGTTCGCATTAATCCACAATCTTTAGCGTAGCAGAGAGTTTCCTGAATTGTGCAATGCTTGCTGTATCGACGGGAGAAGCCACGCCTAAGGTAACAATAACGGTAAAATCTCTGCTAACCTCGGTCATTAAAAGCAGTATACTTTCTCCATTAATATCAGTTGCATTAAAAAGGCTTTCCCTGGCAGGATTGCCATTCAGGCTAAATTCTTTGTAAGAGGTTCGCTGCTTTGTTACAAAGCCCGTTTCTTTCAAATGTTGTTGGTAGGATGGGAAATCTTTTTTATCAGGTGCGTGATTATTATTGCCATATTTGTTTTGTGTTATTTTATCGGCATCAAAAAAAATCAAATAAGGTGCCGTGCAGTAAGATGCACATGCTTTCCCATCCAAAGTATAATACCTGGCTCCATTCTTTTCTTTGGTGGATAATTTAAAAGCAGAACCGGTATCATCCAACTGAATTTCCAGGTCACGGTCTCCTTTGTAGTCAACTGTATAACTCTCATCAAACAGGGCCTGCTGCATGGCAGTCAGTATTTTTGACACCGTTTCCCCGGATGATTCATAGTTATAATTCCCCGTGATGAAGAGCGTACTCCCATCTTTCAGCGGCACGAGTATTTCTGCAGTATAAAACTTATCCATCGAAAGCGTTTCGGAATAGAGGCCCGGCATACCATTATAAGTAATTTTTTTTGCCACCAGAACTTTATCCCTGCTCTCAGTTTTTTTTGCTTTTAACTCTTCAACAGTAAGCGGATATTTTACACCAATTACACTACGACTTATGCTGAAGTTCTGCATATCTTTTCCGGGTATTTGGTACTGCAAATTGTGTTCTGTTTTTACAAAACCCGCTGGTGGTATAACAAAAAAATTAGTACCCAAAAAACGAACGTGCTGCGGAGTCAATTTAACTGAAATGGTATCCGGAAATTCATCATGAATTATTTGTTTGCGATCACAACCCGCAAGCAGCAGAAAAGCCAATAAGGCCAGGCAGTTTTTTTTCATATAGCTAATATAAATAAAAGGTATGACTATCCGTTATTAGGTTTAGTCATAACTCCGGTTGCAAACCGGCAGAATTGAAAAGGCATCAAGTGATCCCGTAATCTGTATGTTCATCAATTAATATTTTGGAAAGGGAACACTTGCGCCAGCTGGGCTGGGGGTCAGTTAGGCGGAACACCTACGGCGGCAGAAAAAATGTATATTTGCTTTACAAACCCGGTAGCGGTTAAAGCGGCCTCCACAGTCGTTCTTTAATTAAATGCCGGGTTTTCTATTCCTCCATCTCCCCCACAACTCTCATGGTTTCCACACTGACTGTACAAACCCTCATCAGCAGATCAATCACCTGTTCTTTATAATCTGCAAATTTATAGGTGTTGAATTTTTCGGCAATGGTTGGATCGCCGGGCTTTTTTTCTTTGTATTGATCCAGTACTCTGCATTATCGCAAGTGTTCCCCTTGATGGTACTCAATTTATACGAAATGATTTTGGGGTCACTTGTGCCTGGTAAAGCTGCCCGGATTGTATCCGGGAATTGAAAAACAAATGCTGATGTTAAGTTCTTTAATTAGCCGCCCGTTGCTTTTGTGATTTCGTTCTTTAACCCCGGTTACAAACCGGGAGAATTAAAAAGGCATCAAGTGATCCCGTGAACCTTACGTTTGCAATTTAGTAATTAGTGGGGGAACACTTGCGCCAGATGGGGTAAAATATGTAGGTCGTAAATTATTATTGATATTGAATATAAATTGGCCTTGGCGTAAATTTTAATAACTCTGCAGGCGTAAACATACCCGTTGTATTTTTTTTATTATCGTTCTTATAAAATAATTTAAAGCCGGTGAACTGCACGGGCTCTTTATAAATATACCTGAGGTAAGTAGACCTTTTTAATACCTTATCACCAAAGCCATCCATATCCATTACGATCTGTACTTCGGGAACCGTTTTAATGTTTTTGTAATCTGTAACCATACCCTGTGTAAAACGATGAACCACCAAAACCTTGGGTGGAAGATCATATTTACGAACCAGGGCGGCTAAAAAATCAATGGCATCATTGATATCAACTGCCGAGAATGTACCAATTTTTGACCCCGGTATTTCCCCATTCTTCATCGAAAACTCAGGATCTATCCCCAGGTGAACATTGGGCAGTTGCAGATATTTTTCAAGCGTGGGTACTTCTTCTTTTACAGTACTGTGCCCCACCTGTATATCTAAAAACACCAACGCATTAATTTGTTTTGCCCAATCCATAACGGTATCTATTTGCTGAAAAGGCATACGCAAACGGTGTTTGCCAGCGTTGCCTGCCTGGCCCTGGGCAGTTGTGGCTATATAATGTAAAGCAGGTATGGTTCTTACTGATGGATCGGCAGCCTGCCAGGCCGCTACTTCCACTTGTAATTTTTTGATCATAGAATCTTTAGGGAGCGCTCCTAAAATTCCCATTCGTTTGGAATATAAGTTCCCGTAAAATGCAATGACCCTGGTATCAGGAAAAATTGCCCCGGGCAATGGATAGGCAGACTTAACAGGCCATTTACCAGTTGGATCGTAGTTGCTCAATACAAGCATTTTTTTATTATACGCTGCCGTATCAAATGTGGGGTATTCTTTTTCAACTTCAGGAGCAGGTTGCCCTGCTGCTGTATCTTCTTTTGTGATCATGGAATTTACCGGAGCATCTACTTTGCTGGTATCGGCTTTTACCATTTCGTTGCAACCGGTAGTGCAAATAAGAATAAAGTTGAAGAGTAAATATACTAAGGGTGATCCAGGCATTATTTTCATAGGTTATTGCTGTTCCTGTATACTGCAAATAACATGCCTGCAAAATGAAAACAGTAACAAAAGAAAATTACGGGGCACTAGCGCAAGTGTTCCCTTTGATGATATTCAATTTATAAGAAATGATTTTGGGACCACATGTGCTTGATAAAGTTGCCCGGATTCCCGAAATGCTTCGGGACAGGTGTATCGGGAATTGAAAAACAAATGCTGATGTTAAGTTCTTTTGTTCATTTTTAATTAGCTGCCCGGGTGACTTTGGGATTTCGTTCTTTAACACCGGTTGCAAACCGGCAGACCTGCCTGCCGGTAGGCAGGATTGAAGAGGCATCACCTGTCCCGATGCATATCGGGAAGTGATCCCATAATCGTTAAGTTCATAATTTATGTTTAGATGAGGGAACACTTGCACCAGTTGGGAGAAGACTGACGACTGGGATTTGAGCTGGTTTGAATTTGGTTTTGTAAATTAGGATAATGAAAACTTTGTATCCTGTTCATTGGCCACAATTTTACACTGCAACCTGCTACAAATGGTTGCCTTTACTTGCAAACGATAAGTTTAAGAATATTATCGTAAACAGTTTACGATTTATGATTAACAATAAAAGAATTGAATTAAATGCGTTTGCGATAATGAACAACCATATTCACCTCATCTGGCAAGTACTGCCAGAACATGAAGCAACCGATGTTCAATTGAGTTTTATGAGATACACTGCTCAACAAATTAAATTTGAATTAATAAAGGATGATCCTGGTTTACTTGAAAAATGCAAAGTGAATAAAGGCGACAGGCAATACCAAATATGGAAACGTGAATCATTGGGGGTGGATCTATTTACTGATGCCGTGTTTAATCAGAAATTGGATTACATACATTATAATCCTGTGGCAGCGGGATTGTGCAAATTCCCGGAAGAGTATCATTATTCATCTGCTTTGTTTTATGACCATGGAATTGACCATTTTAATATGCTTACACATTATAAAGGCTGATTCTCTTTTTTGCACCCACTCCCGAACCAGCAGACGCCGTCGTCCGGTGTTATCACCGACGACTGAGATTTGAGTTGGTTTTAATTTGTTTTTGTTGAAGGCTCTTGCCGGCGCTATGCCGGTGGTGATAACACCAGCCGGCGGCGTGTTCGGGGGCGCCAGTTGGCTTGCGGGTGGTTTACGTAACACCAACATGGGCGGAGGTTGCAAACCGGGAGAATTGAAGAGGCATCAAGTGATCCCGTAATCTGTACGTTCATCATTTAATGTTTAGATAAGGGGAACACTTGCGCCAGTTGGGGTGTTCGGGGGCGCCAGTTGGCTTGGTGGGGTTTACGTAACACCAACATGGGAGGAATATGCTTACACATTATATGGGGTAAGACTCTTTGCTAATATTTACTTCCACTCTTAAACCAGCAGACGCCGTCGTCCGGTGTTATCACCGACGACTGAAGTTTGAGCTGGTTTTGAATTTGTTTTTGTTGTGAGCCCTTTGCCGGTGCTTTCGCCGTTGGTCATAAGACCAGACGGCGGCATTTGCTGGGGCGCCAGTTGGCTTACGTGAGGATAGTCAACACCCACGGCAGCAAAGTGGCAGATTGCTTCGTCGTGCCTCCTCGCAATGACGTTACACCCCAATCTTCCCATCCACCAACTTCAAAATCTCCGCTTCCAGGGCAATCGTTTCTTTTTCAATATCAGCGCCACGGGTAATGATTTCGGCAGTAAAGGTTTTATCGTTGTAGCCTGTAGCATTGATGCGTACGTTCATAAAAGCGCCTATTACCGCGGCACGGGCACAGAGTGCACCAACACCGGCATCGGTAACAGAATTGGGGTTGCCATTAATCACCATGGCTTTGATCACTTCCATACTTGCATAGGCAGTCTCCATAACTTTAAAAGGTATTTCAATGGCGTATTTGGTAGCTTCCTGTATGGCCTGTGTGCGTATGGTTTTTTCTTCGGGGGTTGCTTTAGCCAATGCAAATGCTTCCATTATTTTATTAAAGGCTGCTGTATCAGCATCAACCAATTGTACTAAGGTACTTTTATACTTATCAGCTTTCTCTGCCCAGTCGCTGAACTCCTGCCAGCGATCGTCCCAGCCCTTTTTGTGGCTGCTTAAATTGGCAACCATGGCGCCCAGGCTTATACCCAGCGCACCCACATAGGCACTGATGGAACCACCGCCCGGTGCAACGCTTTCACTGGCGGTAAGGTCGGCAAAGTCATTCAGCTTCATATTTACCAGGCGACTGCTGCCGGCATTTTTCAACATGTATTCAATAATTCTTTCTTCGGGTTTAAAAGTTCCCAGTTCATCAAGCCCCATGCTTTTAATGGCGATCCTGATCAATTCTTTTTCACTTACACCGGTGCTGCGTTTTTGTTTCTGTAAAAAATATTTACCGGCATCGGTCATGGCTTTTAAAGGGATAAGGCCTACCAGTTCGCTGCCCGTTACCCGTATGCCTCTTGCGGTTGCCCTGGTACACACTTCATCAAATGCAACGTGCACGGGGGTGATGTTGATATTGGTGAGGTTCATGGAGATCTGCGCCACACCATATTCTTCAATGAACCAGCCAATGGCTTTTACGCTTTTGAGAGTACCTGGCTCGTTTACTTTTGTACCCCCCATCTCTATCATGCGGCCGGCTTCTCTTACGTCGAAGGCGATGGCATTGGCACGGCGGGTAGATGTTGTATTGAGGTTGATATTATAAGCCACTAAAAAATCCCTGGCGCCAATAACGGTCCCGCCTCTGGCGGGATCAAATTCGGCAGGGCCAAAATCTGGTTTCCATTGTGGTTCTTTTATCTTTTTAAAAAAGCCCTCGTATTCGCCGGCTCTTATCACCGATAAATTATTTCTTGCTGCATCGGGTTGTGCGGCTTCGTATAGATAAACAGGAATGTTCAATTCTTCTCCTACCCTTTTGGCGAGTTGCTGTGCATAGTTTGCGGTTTCTTCCATGCTAATGTTTGCAATGGGTATCAGTGGACAAACATCTGTTGCGCCCATGCGGGGGTGCTCGCCCTTGTGTTTGCTCATGTCTATCAACTCGCCGGCTTTTTTAATGGCTTTAAAAGCGGCTTCTATTACATGGGCTGGTTCGCCTACCATGGTTACTACGGTTCTGTTTGTTGCTTTGCCTGGGTCTACGTTCAATAAACGTACACCGTCAACGGATTCTATTTCGTTTGTTATTTGTTTGATGATATTCAGATCATTTCCTTCGGAGAAATTTGGGACACACTCTATAAGCTGCATATTGGTCTTTTTATTTTAAAATTAAAGAAATTTAACCGCAAAGGACACAAAGATAAGCGCAAAGAACGCGAAGGATTGCTTTGTACTACTTTGTGTTTTTTGTGTAACAAATTTTACCACAGAGAACACAAGGGAGTAACACAAAGTTCACAAAGAAGAGATCAGTGTACTTTGTGGTTCTATCTCAGTGCTCTCTGTGGTAAAAAAAACAAATTAAACCGCAGAGACGGGGAGTCTCAGAGCTGTATTCTCCGCGTCTTTGCGCCTCTGCGGTTAAAAAGGTAATACTATCAAAATCATGTCTCACTATGATAAAGATTACCCGGAACTTTATCAATAAAGTGCATTTTTGCAGTTAAATTATACGAAACGATGATTCACCCCTACCAATATGTAACAGCCAAAGAAGCCTTATCTATCATTGAAAGCAATACCCGGGTTTTTATACATGGCAGTGTGTGTACACCAACCTACCTGCTGGATGAACTGGCTAAAGAAAGTGAGCGCTTACAACATGTGGAGCTGGTATCCATCACTATAAAAGGAGAACTGGAGATCATTAAACCCGAATACAGCAACAGTTTTCACATGAATTCATTGTTTGTATCGGCACCCATCAGGGCTGCAGTAGCCGAAGGCAGGGCCGATTTCATACCGGTCTTTTTGAGTGATATCCCTTACCTGTTCAAAAGCAAATTACTGGAACTGGATACAGCCATCGTGCAGGTATCCCCACCGGATGCACATGGTTATTGCTCCCTGGGCGTATCGGTGGATATTGCACGAGCAGCAGTTGACAATGCCCGTCAAACCATTGCCATGGTCAATCCTGCCATGCCCCGTACCCATGGTGATGGCATGATACATACCGACCGCTTTACTAAAATGGTGCTGCATGAGTCGGCTTTACCGGAAGAGAATTACAGCAGCAGGGTTGGTAAAAATGAACTGCTTATCGGTAAACATATTGCCAATATGATCGAAGACGGCAGTACCCTGCAAATGGGTATTGGTACCATACCTGATGCGGTGTTGTCTTTTTTAGGTGATCATAAAAATTTGGGTGTGCACACCGAAATGCTGAGCGACGGGATCATTGAACTGGTAGAAAAAGATGTGATCAATAATAAAATGAAATCCAAACACCCTAATAAAACGGTCACTTCTTTTGCCATCGGTAGCAAAAAACTATATGATTATGTAAATGATAATGCTGCTTTCAATTTTTTGGACATTGCTTATGTGAACAATCCGCACGTGATACGCCAGAACCCCAAAGTGATCGCCATTAACAGCGCCATTGAAGTGGACCTTACCGGGCAGGTTTGTGCCGACAGCATCGGTGATCTGCAATACAGTGGTATTGGCGGACAACTGGATTTTATGCGTGGCGCTGCATTGAGTAATGGTGGTAAACCCATCATCGCACTGAACAGCCGCACAGCAAAAGGAATCCCAAGGATCGTTCCGTATTTAAAAGAAGGCGCCGGCGTGGTAACCACACGTGGGCATGTTCATTATGTAGTTACAGAATATGGTGTGGCGTTTTTATTTGGAAAGAATTTGAGGCAACGGGCAAAAATGATGATAGATATTGCTCACCCGGATGACAGGGATGCGTTGATGAAATATTGTTTTGATCGTTTTAAAATATTTATAAAGGATTAAGAATATTTACCAAATATTTACCACAAAGATCACGAAGGGTTGCACAAAGTCCACGAAGTATCCCTCTGTGGACTTTGTGTTTTCTTACTTTGTGTACTTTGTGTACTTTGTGGTTAAGAAATAAACTCCCCTCCAATCATTACTTTATCTATGAGATTTGTTCCGAAAGAATAAGGCAAATAGGCGATGGAAGGAATGGGTTTGGTAAAAATAAGGTTGGCTTTTTTACCGATGGTTATACTGCCGAGTTCTTTCTCCAGCTCCATGGCATAAGCCCCGTTTATGGTGGCGGCATTGATGGCTTCTTCGGGCAGCATTTTCATTTGAATACAGCTTAAGGCGATAACAAAATTCATGTTGCCGCTGGGTGAAGAGCCCGGGTTATAATCGCTGGCCAGCGCAATGGCACAACCGGCATCTATCAGTTGCCGGGCTGGTTGATATTGCATGCGGAGGAAGAAAGCTGCAGTGGGTAAAAGCGTTCCAATTATACCGGGTGAGCCACCCTTGCGGGGTGACCCACCCTCGCTTAATAATTTAACATCGGTATCTGTCATAGTCTCCAGGTGATCAACGGATAGTGCATTTAATTTTATAGCCGATTCAATGCCACCGATGCTGTTCAACTGGTTAACATGCAGTTTTGGTTTTAAGCCGAAACCCATTCCGGCCTGGCAGATGATCTCCATCTCCTGCGGGGAAAAGAAACCCGTTTCGCAGAAGCAATCTATATAATCGGCAAGCTTTTCATTGGCAATGACGGGTAGCATTTCGTTGATGATGCTGTTGATATACCCGGGGTGGTTTTCTTTAAAAGCAACAGGATAAGTATGAGCACCTAGGAAGGTTGATTTGATACTGAGAACCGATCTTTCTTTGAGCTTTTTGATCACACGCAGCATTTTTAACTCCCCTTCTACGGTCAATCCATAGCCGCTTTTTATTTCTATGGCGCCGGTGCCCAGTTTACTAACTTCTTCCAGTCTTTTCCAGGCGCTGTTAAAGAGTTCGTCTTCACTTGCTTCATGTAGTTTGTTGGCCGAATTTAAAATGCCGCCGCCCCTGGCAGCTATCTCGGCATAGCTCATGCCTTTTATCTTATCAATGAACTCTTCTTCACGGGTCTTTGCAAAAACAATATGGGTATGACTGTCGCACCAGGTTGGTAAAACAAACTGCCCGGCAGCATCAATAATGTGTTTGGGTAGATTCAGCACTTTTAATTCGAGCTCATACATGGGCCCATATTCAGCAATGATGCCGTCTTCTATCAACAGGAATGCATCTTCAATAACCGGCAGTTGCGCCAATGCTGCACCACGGAGAAGAGTTGTTTCTTCACGGGTATTTATTAAGCAGGCAATATTGGTTATAAGTGTTGTCATTTGTTATATTGGTCTGGCGTCCCGTCTGACCATGTTTACTTTTTTGTTAGTGTCACCCTTTTGCGGATGAAATATGCATCAGACATATCCATATACCGGATGCCTTTTGTAAAATTTAAGATCCCGGGGCCAAAGTTGATGGTCTCCTGGAAATCGGCAGAGCGGAAATTCTCTGCGCCTTCCCTTTCGGCTATGATCGTTACCCTTGGTCCTCTCCTGCGGGTTGCCATAATATCAAATTGCGCACTGTCGAAACTCAGCCTGTTCCCGTCTTCATAAATGCGCAGGGAATTTTTTTCGGTTGTTTGTTTGCCATTGGCATCTGTATACACATACTTAAAAAGCAGGGAGTCTTTCATATCAACGATCTCCAGGGTGGTGGTTAAAGTCACCTGTAATTTTTCATTATCAGTTCCGGTATATACAATGTTTCCCACCCAGTTACCAACCAGGAGTTCCTTCAGTTCCTTTTCGGTAACTGCGGTAGCCCTTTGTGCTGTAGCACAAACCGATAAAAAGAAAAACAATAAGCTGAAAATGATCTTCATGATATTTATTTTTTGTAGTGTATCAGTCTGAAAAAGTCTGTCAAGCCTGAGCTTGTCGAAGGCGGGTTACGGAGCAAAATGGCTTCGACAAGCTCAGCCTGACATTCATTTAATTTATTTTTTCAATCTGATAACAACTTTATTTTTATAATTAATATCCTGCTGACCCAATTATTTTTTATCCCGCGAAAAAGAATAAGGAAGATCAGCGTTTGCTGTCCCCCATAATTGTGCCGTTTTGGTGCCCATATCAATTTTTAACTTTCCGCCTTTTAATATTTCAAAATGATTCAACCAGTTCTTTGAATAATTCATATCATCTTTTGTTACAGACTGTATGTATTTATTCTCAGCGCTGTTTTGCGGGGCTTCAATAACAAATTTTTTACCATTCTCTAAATTCAGTGTCATTTTTTTGAACAGGGGTGCTCCCATTACGTATTGGTCGCTGGCGGGGCAGACCGGGTAAAAGCCCATGGCTGAAAATACATACCAGGCGCTGGTTTGGCCATTGTCCTCATCGCCGCAATAACCATCGGGTGTGGGCTTGTACATCCTGTTCATCACTTCACGTGCCCAGTATTGTGTTTTCCAGGGCTGACCCGCAAAATTGTATAAATAAACCATGTGTTGTATGGGTTGGTTGCCATGAGCATACTGTCCCATACCAGCTATCTGCATCTCCCTGATCTCATGAATAACTTCTCCATAATAAGAAAAATCAAAAGTTGGTGCCATGGTAAAAACAGAATCGATCATTTTTACAAAGGTCTCCTTCCCTCCCATCAGGTCTATCAATCCCTGCACATCATGAAAAACACTCCAGCTATAATGCCAGCTATTGCCTTCAGTAAATGCATCACCCCACTTATCGGGGTTGAATGGCGATTGAAATTTACCATCTGCATTTTTACCCCGCATCAGTTTTGTTTCGGGGTCAAATAAATTACGATAGTTCAAACAACGTTTTGCAAACACTTCTATTTCTGCTTTTGGCTTATTCAGCGCTTTGGCCAATTGGTAAATGGCAAAATCATCATAAGCATATTCCAGTGTGCGTGCCGCATTCTCGTCGATCTTTACATCATAAGGCACATAACCAAGTCGGTTGTAATAGTCAACACCTTTACGGCCCACTGCGCTCATGGGACCTTCATTGTTGGCGCCATGCAGCAAAGCCTGGTACAGGGTCTCAATATCATATCCCCTCAAACCTTTGATGTATGCTTCGCTTACAACCGAGGCAGAGTTATTACCGATCATGATATCGGCATAACCGGGACTGCTCCATTCCGGCAGCCAGCCTCCTTCTTTATAATCGTTGATGAGCCCTTCCTGCATTTCTTTATTAACAGAAGGGAATAATAAGTTGAGCAACGGATACAATGCCCGGAAGGTATCCCAAAAGCCGGTGCCGCCAAACATATAGCCCGGTAATATCTTTCCGTTGTACGGACTGTAATGCACGACCTTATTGGTTGCATCAACTTCATATAGTTTATTCGGGAACATCACCGTGCGGTACAAACATGAATAAAAAGTTCTCGTCTGTTCATCGGTTCCGCCTTCTGCCTGTACGGCATTCAATACTTTTTCCCATTTATTTTTTGTGAGTGCTTTTTGTTGTTCAAAGGAATTGCTCTTACTGCCCAGTTCTTTTAAATTCTGTTCGGCCTGTTCAAAACTGATGAATGAGGAAGCGATCCGTGCATGTACAATTTCTCCTTTTTTTGTTTTGAATCCTACCAGGGCCAATGCATGACTGTTCCTGATCTCCATGGAATCGATCAGAGCACCGGTTTCGCTGACCGTTCTTGTATAATCAAATGCTTTATCAAAATAGATAATAAAATAATTCTTAAAATTGATGAGTTTACCACGCCTGTAACGGGTACTGTAGCCGATGATCTTGTTCTCGCCGGGAATGAGCTTAATGTAAGAGCCTTTATCAAATGCATCAATGATAAAGGATGAACTGTCGGACTTTGGAAAAGTAAATTGAAAATATGCGGCCCGTTCGGTGGCAGTTAATTCTGTTGTGAGGTCTGCATCGGCTAAATATACTTTGTAATAATATGGCCTTGCTTCTTCAGACTTGTGTGAGAACCAACTGGCCCGGTCCGTCTCTTTCCATTTCATTCCGCCGGTTGTTGGCATGATGGAGAACTGGCCGTAATCATTCATCCATGGCGATGGCTGGTGTGTTTGTTTGAAGCCTACAATTTTTTCAGCAGTATAGGAATATTGCCAGCCATCACCGTTCTTACCGGTCTGTGGCGTCCAGTAATTCATGCCCCATGGTGTACCGATGGCCGGGTAAGTATTGCCATTGGAAAGATCCGGTTTTGAAAAAGTACCCATCAGGGTATTCACAAGATCAACCTTAGCTGTGTTTTGTGCCTGCATCAGGCAGATCCAAAAACTAAAGATCAATACAAGACTTACTCTTTTGTTCATCTTCATCATTTTAATTATTTACCACGAAGTACACAAAGTACCATCTTAGTGTACTTTGTGGTTTTGTTATTGTTTCCCACGAAGACACGAAGGACACAAAAAAATATATTCCATTCTTAGTGTGCTTTGTGGTTTTGCTATTATTCCCCACGAAGACACAAAGAAATTTATTCCTGTGCTGGTTTTCTTTGTGGTTTTGTGGGATATTCTTTACATATCCTCAAAAACCTTTTTAGAAAACGTTTCCAATGAAGGATCTCTTGCCCCCATTAAAAGTAATACAGAATTACCAGAAAGATGCGGCCTTACTGTTTCTACGAACTGGTTCCGGTCTTCAACAAAGAATGCATTCTTGCCAAGCGCTTTAATATCATTGATCAGGTCATTGGCCGAAATGTCTTTTACAGCCGTACCTCCTGCATAAAATATTTCGCTCATCCATATTTCATCCTGCGGCCTTAGCGCAGCAGCGATCTCTTTTACAAAATCGGCTCTTAAAAAACGTGTGGGGCCATAACCATGCGGCTGAAACCAGGCTACTACTTTCTCTGCTACCGGCTGGCATGCCATGATAGCGGCAGCGCATTTTACCGGGTTGTGTGCATAATCATCAATCACCCACACACCATTCTTATTACCCAGCACCTGGTTGCGGCGATAAATGCCTTCGTAATTTTTTAATGAAGATGCACAGGTTTCCAGGTCTACACCTATTTGATTGGCTACCGCTACAGCGGCTAATGCATTTTCCATATTGTGATGCCCAATAGTATTCATTGAGAATTGAACATTGAGAATTGAGAATTGAATATTAAAGCCTTCCTGCTTGAAATAATTTGCTATATAACCCGTTCCTGAATTTTCACCTGTTCCAAAATCATTTTTTATATTTTGCGAAAGTTGTTTGGCTAAAGAATTGGACTGGTTAACGATGAATTTTTTACTGTTGTTTTTAAAAATGCCGAATATGCTCATCAACTCATCGATCTCCTGGTGGTCCTTATCTACATTTAATAATAAACCAATTTCTGGTTCGTATTGCACAATCGAACCATCACTTTCATCAGCTTCAATGACCAACCACTCTCCTTGTCCAACTTTTGCATTGCCAATTTTCCCTTGCCTTATGATGCTTACCAAACCTGCACCACTGATGATGCTGGGTTGCATGCCTGCGTGTTCAAGTATATCAAACAACATGGCACTGGTGGTGCTTTTGCCCGATGTACCGCCAACAGCGATCGTCCTTTTACTTTTTGCGATGATCGCTAGCAGTTCCGAACGTTTGATGATGGGAATATTCAGTTGTTTTGCTTTCTGCACTTCAAACACCGTATCTTCTATGGCTGTTGAAACTACAACAAGATCAGTTTCGGATGCTATGCCATCCCCATTCTGCAAAAAACATTGTATGCCTTCAGCCTCTAATTTTGTTTTTGTTTCATTGGCTTCTCCATCTACAAAATAACGGTCACTGCCACTTACCTTTTTATCAATGCCTGCCAGGTATTGTGCAATGGCACTCATACCCACACCGGCAACACCAATGAAGAAAACATTTTTGAAGTCGTTAATTCCGTTGATCATATTACAAACTCTTTTTTCCCGGGTGTAAGGTTTTGAAAGCAATGACTGCACTGGTTGCCATTAAAACTGCCCCCAGTAAATAAGGCGCTCCCGGTAACTGCACCGGGGCATTACTATGTGTAAAGTAAAAGAATAAATTGTTCATCAGCAAAGGCCCCATAATGGCTGCTGCGCTCATTAAACTGGTAAGACCTCCCTGCAGTTCACCCTGTTCATTGGGTGGCACATGGCCGGCCATCACAGCCTGTAAAGCAGGTTGTACAATACCTCCAAGGCAATAAGGAATTAAAAATACAAACATCATCCAGCCTTGTGTAGCAATACCGAATAACAACATACCAATTGCGTAAAGTCCCAAGCCAAAATAAATTGACCTTTCATTGCCGAGTTTGGGATTGATAACCCGTATCAATAAACCCTGTACAAGCCCTACCAGTAAACCAACAGCGCCTAAAGAAAGTCCAACCATCTTTTCATCCCAGTTAAAACGGTACATGCCATAATAACTCCAGGTGCTCATCACAGCGTGTGCAGCAACATAAATGATAAAAATAGAGACAGCCAGTCCGGTAATGGCCGGGTATTTTTTAAGATGTAATAAAGAGCCGACAGGATTTGCACGCTTCCATTCAAAGGGGCGGCGGTTTTCTTTGCTGAGTGATTCGGGCAATACAAAATAGCCATAGGCCCAGTTCAATAAAGCCAATGCTGCGGCTGCATAAAATGGAATGCGTGGACCCAACTTACCTAGCAGTCCGCCCAGTACCGGCCCAATGATAAATCCCAGTCCGAATGCAGCACCTATCATCCCAAAATTCTTTGCCCTGGTTTCTTTTGTACTTATATCGGCAATATAGGCAGCACCGGTTGTAAAACTCGCGCCGGTAATTCCTGCAATGATCCTGCCTACAAACAACCAGCCATAGGTTGGCGCCAGCGCCAGGAATAAATAATCGATACCAAAACCGAATAAAGAAAATAATAACACCGGCCTGCGGCCATATTTATCACTCAGGTTTCCGAGTAATGGCGCACAAAAGAACTGCACAAATGCATAGGCAAACATCAGCAGGCTGCCGTATGTAGAAGCGGTACTGATATCCACATGCTTTAATTTGGAGATCAATGTTGGCATTACCGGGATGATGATACCAAAGCCAATGACATCAATTAAAAGTGTGATAAAGATGAACCCTACTGCGGCGTTTCGTTTAGATGCCATAATACATTAGATCATTGTGGATGCAAATGTAATTAAATAGTGGTTGCTGAAAAGCTGGTAATGTTTCAACTTGATATTTAATTCTAAACGATCTGTCATCTGACGACTGGAGGCATCGTATTGAACATTGTTTATTGAATATTCGATCAACCAAAATACAAATGCTCAATACCCAACGCTCAACTATCAATTCTCAACGAAAACAGCACTCTGCAGCAATTAGCTTACTTACTCACTTAAACATTGAGCATTGAACATTGTTTATTGAATATCCCATCAACCAAAATAAAAATATTCAATACCCAACGCTCAACTATCAATTCTTAACTAAATCAACACTCTGCAGCAATTAGCTTACTTGCTCACTTGAACATTGAGCATTGAGCATTGAGCATTGAACATTGTTTATTGAATATTTCCTTCCAATTATTCAACTGCTCTCCGGGTATGTGGTATCACGATCGTTCCACCTCGAAATGACAAAGCATGGGCTTAAAAAGGGTTCACTTTGAATCCTGAATCCTGTTGATTATATTTAATCTTCAATTCATTCTCATGCTAAAAAAATATACAATAACCGGTGTTCTTATCCTTGTTGCCATAATAGCCGGCTTTATTTTTTTACTCAGGGGATGCCTGGCTTCCTATGATGAGCGTTCAGCCATTACTCCTGCCCTGTTCTTTGAAAAAAATGGCAAAGGCATTGTATTCACGATTGTAAAATATGGCAAAGCCACATCCTATAAATCGAATGGAGGCAGCACCTTCAAAAGCTTAAGCACTAATTATTTTATACAGGCCAATGATGCAGAGACCGGGGAACTGATCGGCAATAAAAAAATAAAGCACAACAGCGATGTTAAGTTTCATCCCGTTACCACTATGGGCTCGGGCAATGGCAAAGCCTGGATCTTTATCGGTGAATTACTGGCTTATGATCCCCTTACGCTGGAAAAATTTGCCGATAAAGAGATCATCGAATCAAAGAACCCGCAACTGAAAGGAAAGATGCCGGATGAAAAAACATATTATTCGTATAACAATGCCAGCCATGAGATACTCATAACCGCAACCGACGGTGTAAAATATAGTTTGTCAACCGCCACCCTGCTGGCCACTGCGATCAATGATGAAGATATTACCAAAAGTCCGCTTGAAGTGAAGATCAAAGAAATGAAAAAAAATGAGGCGGGGCTTGAAGACAAATACAAAGCCTATTATGAACGTTACCGGGCATTCAACAAATTGTACAGCGAAAAAAAGATAAGTTATGCTGCATATATTGACAGCGGCAGAAATTTTAACCGCCAGCAGGACAGCATCAGCGAGATGAAAAGAATTTTCAGCGATGAAATAAGGGACCTTGAAAACATGAGAGATGCTGATAAGGACAGGCAGCGCAAGGTTGAAGACATGAACCAGGGCAGCAAAAGTTACAGCGCCATTTGTACGGCAGTTGATACTTTCAACGGCAAATGGTATGGGCTGCTAAGGAGTGCCGACCTGGAGAAACCCGATGACCGTTTCAGGTACCGGTCGGTTTATCCCGAAACGGCCAGGAATAAAATGTATACAGCACAAATAACAATAAAAGATCCCACCAGGAAAGCCGTTCAATTGTTGATTGGCGAACCTGTAAAATTAAATGATGCTGTTTTTTTACAGGGAGGGTTTTTATTAAATAAGTCAACTGCATTGCCCATTCATGTTACAAACGATGATGGATTTATCATTTGTTACCGGGAGAAAGTGGGAAATGAAGGCAATATCATGCTTGCCCGGGTTGACCTTACAGGCAATACCAGGTGGACCCTCAATACAAAACTTCACGATCTTATAGACTGGATCTTTACAGGAAGGAGACTTATCATACTGGGCAATGATAATAAAGAGATCTCATCAAGTGACGCAAACCTCTTGCTGAGTATTGATATGCAGAACGGCAAAGCGGTGATGTATGACTATTTTAAAAATGCTATGCGAAAGGAATAAAAAAGTCATTGGTCATTGGTCATTAAGTCATTTGTCATAAGCAGTTTGAAGATTTGATCTCAAAAAATGACCAATGACTTAATGACATTCGTTGATCAGGCACAAAAAAAGAGCTCATTACTGAGCTCTTTATAGAAAGTTAGTTATTTAAAAATTACCATCTTCCACCACCACCGCCATTGCGGTTGTTAGAGTAACCACCACGGTTTCCACCGCCGTTG
>JBDSXS010000292.1:0-12269 GCA_039926045.1 Ferruginibacter sp. | reverse complement strand
TTGTCTGAAATTTTAATTGATGTATCTGATTTTGCGTTGTAAATGTAATTTCAGTACCAAAGATAATCGTTTAATTTTATTAACACTAATTATTTTAGTATTTTTTTGACAATTTTTTTAGTTGTGGGGAATTACTTCTAAAAAAAGACCCATCCCGAGGAATCGGGACGGGGATGTGTTCAAGCATGAGAAAATCCGCAAAGGAAAACTCCTTTGGTCTCAAAAAGGTTCGGTCTTAAAAACGGGCCTGGTAATGTTGCATGGCTTGCAGAAGGCTTGCGTTTTGAATTAATAAACAAATAGAAGACAGTTTTGTGAACTAAACAATACCACAAAGTGGTAATAAAGGTAATTAATCCCCTCCTTTATGGCTATATATATTCTTTAAACCTAATAAAGGGATAAAAAAACCAGGCTTTATTTTAAGAAAGCCTGGCTTTTTGGGTAAGGGAAAATTATTATCCTCTATAAAGCGACCTGCTTTTCCTCGATCATCTTACGAAGATTTAGCAATGCATAACGCATTCTGCCTAGGGATGTATTTACGCTGCAATTCAGAATTTTTGAGATCTCCTTGAATTTCAGGTCTGCAAAATGACGAAGAATTATTATTTCTCTTTGTTCTTCGGGTAACTTGCAAACCAGCTTCATGATCGTTTCGCTACTTTGTGTTTTCATTATTTTATCATCTACACCAGGTTCGGTGAAATTCAATACATCAAAGATATCTGTGCCTTCACAGGTCCGGATAACCGGTTTAGCTTTGATCTTTCTGAAATGATCAACACAAAGGTTATGGGCAATTCTCATGGCCCATTGCACAAACTTGTTTTCGTCTTTATACTTGCCTACCCTTAAGGTTTCGATAATTTTAATGAACAGGTCCTGGAAAATATCTTCAGCCAGGTACTTGTCTTTTACCAATAAATAAATAGAAGTGAAAATGCGGTCCTTGTGCCGGTTCACCAGCACTTCCATTGCATGCGATTCGCCTTCTTTGAATAGTTTGATCAATAGCTCGTCAGGCAGGGTAGAAAGGTTTTTCATAATGAGGATTTGGTTGTTTGAATATTGGATAAATAACTGGTGCAAATATCTATAACCCGCAGGAATGATTTGTAGTTACGGTTTTAAAACCAGTGTAGTTATGTTTCTATTTGATGCTGTCAGCTCAATACCATTTCTTTTTCCAACATCATTTTTCGCAGGCTATTCAATCCAGCCCGCATACTATCCAAAGCTGTATTCAGGCTACACTTCATCAGGTCAGCAATTTCTTTAAAACTTAAGCCTCCGTAATGATTAAGTACCATTACCTCTCTTTGATCATCGGGCAGCATATTTATCAGGCCCTTGATCTTACCATGGCTTTCATGATAATTTGTATTGGGCAATGCGGTAGCACCTGAAAAATGAATAGCATTGTTTTCAGTCGTGTTCAGTATCTCCGCCAGTTTGTTCTTACGGGAATATTCTATACACAAGCCCTGGGCAATGCGTGTGGCCCATTTTAAAAAATTACCTTCTTCTGCAGTTTTACCCGCTATCATGTTATTAATGATATTGATAAACACATCCTGGAAAATTTCCTCAGCTACATGTTTATCCTGCGTCATATTATAAACCGATCTGTAAATTCTGTCTTTGTAAAGTTCTACAAGCGTGGCCATGGCATTAGGGTCGCCGTTAAGATAGAACTGGATGAGTTGCTCATCAGTCATAGTGGTTGGGTAGTTCATAGAACTTCTTTTGGATTTGGATATTGAAAATGTGCGAGATAATGGGGTAGTAATATAAACAACGGAACTTGTTGTATAAATATTGTATACCCCCGTAAGATTTCTATAATTGGCCTGGCTCCATTTTTAAATGTAAAAACCGACACCGCGGGATCTTAATTAACCCATTCATAGTTACTCTTTGGCTATTGAAGAGACCATCAACTGGTTAAAGAAGCATTAACCCTTATTCATTTTACGTGATTGAAGCAACTGTAAATGCGGTTTGAGGTTATTGATCGTGTCTTTTTGTAAGAATTTTTTCAGGTGCTTGCAAAAATGGCTGTAATCATAATACCCATACATATCATAATTAAAGTCTGCGGGCGAATTAGCCAAATGTTTCACCGCCTTACGGATGCGCAGGATCTGCAAAGCCTTTTTACTGCTCAGGCTGGTACTTGTCTCAAAATACCGGTGCAGTGTTCTTGCAGAGATCTTATATTTTGCTGCGAAACCTTCTACAGATGTTGTAAAATCATTGGCACTGTCGCAATGCTGCAGGATTTCAGAAACGATCCTGATGGCTTCCCATGAACCCGAATACATTTTTATGATGGATTGAAAATAACTATTCAGGGTATCTATCCTTTCATCAAACGACCTGGCTTTTTTTACCTGGTCAATTACCGACTGTTCCATCAGGTAACTTAATGGATAAATATATTCCCGGTACTCGGCAAAATTTACCCTGGTCTTATAAATGATCGGTGATATTTTAAATTTAATACCAAACAGTTTGTTGCCCTGGCGGTGATAACATTCAATGGCTTTATTACGCGGCAAAAAACCATCTGTCTTCATATTGAATTTTTTATCGCCCACCTGCATAACGAAAGGCGTACCCAGGTTGATCAGGTAGGTATAACCAATATTGGGGAACAGGGCGTCTGAAAATCCTTCGGGATACTGCTGCAGCAGGTCATCAAATTTTGTCTCCCAAAAAAAATCAATGAAGCCCTCCAGCTCTGTGGCAGGTTTTACCCGGTGGTAATCATGTTCAAAATGATCGATATGGAAGAATTCGATGTGTTGCAATGGCTATACTTTGGCATGATAAAGATAGATTTACAGCTGTGTAGGAAAAGCTAATTTATATCAACGGTAAATATTTCCGCACACCCAACATCGCCAAACCTTCTCTTCGTACCTTCGCCGAATGAGTTATTTAGATGAACTGAACGAACCGCAACGGGAGGCAGTAATGCATGTGAACGGCCCCATCATGATCATTGCCGGGGCAGGCAGCGGCAAAACAAAAGTGCTTACCACACGCATTACTCATTTGATGGCGGCACATAAAATTGATAGTTTTAATATACTGGCACTCACTTTTACCAATAAGGCTGCCGCCGAAATGAAAGAACGGGTGGAAAGGATCCTGGGTAATACCGAAGCCCGTAATTTATACATCGGCACTTTTCACAGCGTATTTGCCCGGATACTCAGGGCCGAAGCGTCCAAACTGGGCTATCCTTCAAACTTTACCATTTATGATACTGATGATGCCAAATCTGTGGTTAAAACAGTGATCAACGAACTGGCATTAGATGACAAACATTATAAACCCAACGTGGTATATAACCGCATCTCCTCTGCAAAAAACTCATTGATAGGCTCTGCTGAATATATGAACGACTGGGCCTTGCAACAGGAAGACGCAAGGAGTAACCGTCCCGCCATCGGTCAGATCTATGATGCTTATGTGAAACGTTGCTTTAAGAACGGCGCCATGGATTTTGATGACCTCTTGTTTAAAATGTACCTGCTGCTTAAAAATTTCCCGGAGTCATTAAGCAAATACCAGCGCAAGTTCAAATACATCATGATCGATGAGTACCAGGATACCAATACGGCCCAGTACGAGATCATAAAACTGCTGGGCGCCATGCATGAAAATGTTTGTGTGGTTGGCGATGATGCACAAAGTATCTACAGTTTTCGAGGGGCAACAATAGAAAACATTTTACAGTTTCAAAAAGATTACGACGAAGTGAAAGTGGTCAAGCTGGAACAGAATTACCGAAGCACACAGAATATCCTGCACGTAGCCAACGAAGTGATCGGCAACAACAAGGGCCAGATAGAAAAGAAATTATTTACCGTTAATGCTGAAGGAGAAAAAATTTCTTTGGTTCGCACCATGACGGATAATGATGAAGGAAAAATGGTGGCCGATACCATACAGGAACAAAAGCTGCGTAATCATTATTACAATAAAGATTTTGCCATTTTATACCGCACCAATGCACAGAGCCGCAGTTTTGAAGAATCCCTCCGCCGCATGGGTATTGCCTATCGCATTTATGGCGGTATGAGTTTTTACCAGCGTAAGGAAGTAAAGGATTTTATTGCTTACCTGCGACTGGTTGTAAACCCGAGGGATGAAGAAGCTTTAAAACGCATCATCAATTTTCCTGCACGGGGTATTGGTAAAACAACTGTAGATAAAGCCGTTCTGTATGCCAATGAAAATAACCTGAGCATGTGGGACATCATCAGCAATGCAGCTATGTACGGTTATAAAAGCGGGACCCTGGAAAGCATTGATAACTTTGTAACAATGATCAAAATGTTCCAGAGTGAACTGCAGAAAAAGAATGCTTATGATCTCGCAATAATTGTTGGCAAGAGCACCAATATCGTTAAAGAATTATTCAATGACAAGACCACAGAAGGTTTGGCCCGCTATGAGAACGTTCAGGAATTATTGAACTCCATAAAAGAGTTTGTTGATAACCCTTTACGTACTGGAATAATAAATGAAGAAGGTGAAATAATTGAGGGCAACACAGATTTATCAGGCTCTGAAAATCCCCCCCTGGGGGGTGGGGGGGCCGGCTTGGGAGCTTATTTACAACAGATCGTTCTATTAACCGATGCAGATGACGAAAAAGGAAATGATGATGTGGTAAAACTGATGACGATACATGCAGCCAAGGGCCTGGAGTTTCCGGTGGTTTTTGTTGGCGGACTGGAAGAAACACTTTTTCCAAATGCCATGAGCATAAATACAAGAGAGGAACTGGAAGAAGAACGGCGTTTATTTTATGTGGCCATCACCCGTGCCAAACACAGGTTGTGGCTAAGCTATGCCAATGCCCGTTACCGGTTTGGACAGTTACAGCAAAATGACCCAAGCCGTTTTTTGGAAGAGATCTCAGAAACCTATGTTGATAAAAGCTATGCCGGCGGTGCAGCTATTAATAGTGGTGGCTGGAACCAGGGCGGTGCGAAGGAAAGGATGCAAAGGAATTTTGGTAGTGGAGGGTGGAACGCAGCCCAACGTGCCGAGAAACAATATGGTGCACCTCCTGCTAAAAAAGCAACGGAGGTTTTTACAGCAAAACCCGCCACAAATAAAACTGTAGAACACATCCCTTCCGAAAATTTTGAACCCAGTGATACCGGTAACCTGCAGGTAGGCAATAAAGTGGAACACATGAAATTTGGCTTTGGCGAAGTAATGAAGATGGAAGGCTCTGCACACAACCCCATTGCCACAGTTAACTTTGATTTAAATGGCGAGAAAAAGATAATGCTCAATTATGCTAAACTGAGAATTCTAAAAAGTTAATCCGTTGATACATGAGAACATATAAACGGATCCGCAATTAACGGATCCGCAGTAGAGGGTGGGTGAGATTATCCCTCCTCAATTAGCTTTTTAAATTGTATTGCATTAACAACCCCCTCCACTCCTGCTGTGTTGTTAAAATAGATATAGCCTTCTTTTACATTTCTTTTTTTAAGGATTACCTGGTGCATTTGGGCTAAATACTCTGGGTCGTAACCTGAATAAAACATTTCAGGGACACCATGCAGGCGAACATAAACTGTTGAGGTGTTTGCAATGATAGCTTCGGGCATGGCGGGGTGACTTACAGTACAAAAGATTATTTGATGCCTGGCAAGTTCATCATATACTTTTTTTGTCCACCAGCCTGGATGCCTGAATTCAATAACATTTTTAAATTTGGGGTTGAGCCCACTGATTATTTGTTGCAATTTTTCTTCACTGTATTGAATAGTTGGGGGAAGCTGAAATAAAACACATCCTAATTTTTCCTTTAACCCCTCTTCGCAGGCTAAATAAAAATCGTCGATCTGTTTCTTACAGTCTTTGAATCTTTTTGAGTGTGTGATCAGCTTGTGTGCTTTTACAGAAATTAAAAACCCCTCCGGGCTATTCTTATACCATACTTCCAAACTTTCTGCTGTTGGGAAACGGTAAAATGTTGTATTCAATTCTACCGTGCTGAATCGGCTGCAATAATATTCAAACCACTTATTCTGCGGCAGCTTCTCCGGGTAAAATATCTTTTTCCAGTGCCTGTTGTAATAACCTGAACACCCTGTCTTTAATTCAATTGATCTCTTCATGTGTATAGTTTTTGCATATCTCCTGTTCTTTATTTAGATGTGGCTGTTGGTTTTCTTTTTTGCAGCATCTTTCTTTCATGGTGCAGGTTTGCTGCAGCGATGGAGTGTGATTCCTGTACTGATAATTCTTTTTCTGCCCTGACAGAAAGATGCTTATAATATTTCTGCAACACTTTCAGTTCATCTTCGCTTATATCTTCTATCGAAACAAGCCGGTTACTGGCAAGTTCGATAGCTACTATCAATTCGTTAAGCTTTAAATGAAGTGCAATGGAATCTTTATTCTGGTTACGCTGAATAAGAAATACCATTAAAAAAGTAATGATGGTTGTACCTGTATTGATGACCAGTTGCCAGGTGTCGGAATAATGAAAGATCGGGCCCGTTACCAGCCAGGCTATTATTACAAATAGGGCTCCTATAAAGGCGGCTGTACTTCCCGAAGCTTTGGTAACTATAGAAGACATTTTTTCAAAGCCTGAAGGGCCCCTGGATTTTTTAGTTTTCATGTTGCTGTATAGTTTATTATTTTCCTTCTTTTGTATAAAAATCAAAGTACCAAAGCATATGCCAGCTTTATTGGCACGTGGCATCTCTTATGTCTCCTATCTATCTTTCGAAATCCGAAAAATCTCCCCCTTTAAAGGCTTTTTCAAACCAAAACAGCACAATTCTTGCTAAATTTGTATTGAAATTTTTAAATGCAGTTTTATGATCAAGACAGGAAACCCGGTAATAAGTATTTACACCGAAATGACGCCCAACCCGGAAACCATGAAGTTTGTGGCAAACAAATTATTGTACCCGGGCAAGAGTATCGACTTTTCAGATGAAGCAGGTGCAAAGCCATCGCCACTGGCACAGGAGCTGTTTACTTTTCCATTTATAAAAGCAGTTTTTATAGCCAGCAATTTTATTACACTTACAAAAACATCAGATACCGAAGACTGGCAGGATGTGATCCCTTCGATCAAGCAGTTTTTAAAAGAATACCTGGAAGAGGGAAAAGTAGTGGTGAATGATGAAGAAGTTGCTGCCATGAAATCTGAAAGCACCAATACGGTAAGCGCCGATGATGATGATGTGGTAAAACGCATCAAAGAACTGCTGGAAAATTATGTAAAGCCTGCTGTTGAAATGGATGGCGGCGCTATTCAATTCAAAAGTTATGAAGACGGTAAAGTAAATTTGATGATGCAGGGAAGTTGCAGCGGTTGCCCATCCAGTATGATCACTTTAAAAGCAGGTATAGAAGGTATGATGAAACGCATGATACCTGAAGTGAAAGAGGTAGTGGCAGAATCTGAGTAGTTTATTTGTTAAATATTAGTGAAGCACTTCAAAATTTGAAGTGCTTTTTTTATTGATCCGGTTTTTGAAACCTAAATAAATTATCTTCATTTAAAACATCCCGGTCATGAAGTTTACTATGATCCTGTTATTATCAGCCTTTTCATTTCCTTCTTATTCCCAATTAACAGACAATGAGATCAGGGATCTCAAATCGGGGAAAGTTAAACCCTATAACAGCTATGTTTATTATTTGCCTTTTGCAAAAGGAAGTAAATTCTTATTGATCCAGGCCTACAACAGTAAAATGAGCCATACCAGGGAACTTAGCCTTGATTTTAAAATGAAATCTGGAACTAAGATATGTGCTGCAAGGGATGGTATAGTAATTGCCATTAAAGAAAACAGTGATGTGGGCGGCCTTAATAATAATTATTTAAATGACGGCAACCATATCATCATCAGGCATGAAGATGGCAGTGTTGCCATGTACTGGCATTTACAAAAAGATGGTGTGGTCGTTAATGCAGGGGACTCTGTACGAAAAGGACAATTGATCGGCTATAGCGGCAATACTGGCTATACGGCATTTCCTCACTTACATTTCCAGGTGCAGGATAAAAATGGCAATGATATTGCTACAAGGTTTTTAACCAGGAAGGGAATTATTTATTTAAGGCCGTCTAAATATTATAAAGTTGTGCATGAATAAATTCATACATAATATACCGGTTCAGGGATCATTTTTGCTGTTAGTATTTTGCTGTGTTATTTTTTTAATGAGCTGTACTATCAGTAATCATCCGCAACGTAAAGAAATGATACTCCTGCAAAAAGGGATCATTAAAGACGATACGAGTTTTGTATACCGGCTTCCTTACGAAGAAAACAAATCTCATTTATTGGTGCAGGGGTACTTTAGCATGTACACCCATAAGAACAGGGCGGCACTTGATTTTAAATTAAAAAAAGGATCAAAGATCTGTGCGGTAAGAGACGGCGTTGTTTTGCGAATTAAAGCAGATGGAAGAAAGGGCGGGAGCAATGTAAAATACAGGTCATCCGGCAATTATATTGTTATACAGCATGAAGACAGTACAAGGTCGGGCTACTGGCATTTACGCCATAATGCGGTTTTCGTTAAAGTGGGAGACAAAGTAAAACAGGGGCAGGTAATTGGCTTAAGCGGAAAAACGGGTTATACCTATTTTCCGCACTTACATTTTATTGTTTGGAAACCCGACAAGAACGGGCAGTGGACACAAATAGGCACCAGGTTTCAAACCAATAAGGGAATCCGTTATCTTCGGCCTTTCAGATTTTATCGCAATACAATACCAACTAATCAGATCAATTGAACCTAACAGAAATTTACCAGCAGTTTATTGCAGATATACAACATACTTCCTGGTATGAATATGTAGCTGTATTTGCCGGCATAGCAAGTGTATGGTACAGCCGGGCAGAAAATATTTTGGTTTACCCGGTGGGATTGATCAACACCATCATCTATATTTATATTAGTTTTGAAGGTCATCTCCTGGGTGAAGCCACAGTGAATTTATATTATACCATCATGAGTATTATGGGCTGGTATATGTGGACGAGAAAAGACCAGCGAAAAGAAATTGCTCTGCACATCACTTACTCCGATAAAAAAGGCTGGATACAGCAGGTCGTCTTCTTCCTGTTCTTTTATATCAGCATTTTTATGGCGCTTACGTATTTTAAGAATGCTTTTTTTGAAGGTGTAATTCCCTGGGCCGACGCTTTTGCCTCTGCAACAGCATTTACAGGTATGTGGCTGATGACCAAAAAGAAAGTGGAAAGCTGGTACTGGTGGATCGCTACAAACATTGCTTCTATCCCTTTATATTTTGTAAAGCACTATGTATTTACAAGTGTGTATTATGTGGTCCTTTTGGTTATGGCTATTTTTGGTTTACTGGAATGGGTGAAAAAATCAAAGACAAAACAAACATGAGCTATTGCACTTATATCAGTTCTTTAAAACCTGGCGAACAATTAGTTCATAAGATCTATCACGACACACAATATGGTTTTCCCATTGACGATGACAACGAGTTGTTTTGCCGGCTGGTACTGGAAATAAACCAGGCAGGGCTTAGCTGGACCACCATCCTCAATAAGCAGGAGAGTTTTAGAAAAGCCTATCACAATTTCAATATAAAAAAAGTAGCCGGGTATAAGGAGAAGGATTTTGAACGCCTGATGAACAATACCGGCATCATTCGCAACCAGCTTAAGATAAATGCAGCGATTGAGAATGCCAAAACCATTCTTGCCCTGCAAAAAGAATTTGGTTCTTTTAAAGAGTGGCTGGCTCATCATCATCCAAAGACCAGGGAGGAGTGGACAAAACTTTTTAAAAGCACTTTTAAGTTCACAGGCGGTGAAATAGTAAATGAATTTATCATGAGCGCAGGTTATTTACCTGGTGCACATGATGCAAATTGTGCTGTTTACAAAAAAGTATTAAGGGCAAAACCTATGTGGAATGAGAAATAGAAAAACATGGCTGATCGTGAAAGCCGGGTTGATCATACTTTTTACCTTTATTATTTTCGGTATGCCAACGGATGATACATTCAGAAAATGGCTACGCTTTGCCATGTTAACCCTTTTTGTTATTAGCTTTATCCTGGATTTGAACCGCTACAAAAAAAATAATGAGTAAAAAGATCGTCATCGTGGGCCCCGAATCAACAGGTAAGAGCAGTTTGTGTGAGCAACTTGCTGAACATTACCATACCATTTGGGTGAAGGAGTATGCAAGGGAATATCTTTTACAAAACGGAACTGATTATAGTTTTGAAAACCTGCTTGATATAGCTAAAGGTCAAATTGAATCAGAAGAAAAAGGGATTGAATCTCTTGAGACCAAAAACTCAAAATCCGAAACTCAAAACCCAAAACTTTTTATTGATACAAACATGTACGTAATGAAGGTCTGGTGCGAATTTGTATTTGATAAATGTCATCACTGGATACTGAACCGCATCGTGGAAAGAAAATACGACCTCTACCTGCTATGTAATACTGACCTACCCTGGGTTAAGGATGAACTGCGTGAATATCCCGATCTGCTTAGCCGGCAAAAACTCTATCATCATTATAAAGATATTCTCATCAATCAACAGGTACCCTGGGTTGATATCAGCGGTAATTATGAAGAGCGGTTGAAGAAAGCAATTCATGCTGTTCATAATCTTTAGGAAAGCACTGTGTTGCCCACTTGAACATTGCGTGTTGAGAATTGAACATTGAATATTTCTTCACGGATTTATTTAATTCAGGTACTCTAAAAAATGTTCAATATTCAACGCTCAATACTCAACGCTTTTCATATTTATCGTATTAATGCCTGTACATCCGGATCACCAGCCAGGCTATACATTTGCCTTACAATATTACCCGATCGGCCGGCAACATATCGGCTCAATGGTTTTACCGTAAGCCGCTTGGGGTTGGGCAAGCAGGCTGCTATTTGTGCGGCTTCGGCCATACTGAGATCTTTTGCATCTTTATCAAAATATTTTCTGGCAGCAGCCTGCACACCAAAAATACCGGGGCCCATTTCTGCAACATTTAAATAGCGCTCCAGTATGGTTCGTTTTGTCCAAAGCCCTTCAATGGAAAAAGTAAAGAACACTTCTAACCCTTTTCTTAAAAAACCACCGCCCTGGAAAAGGAAAACATTTTTAGCCACCTGTTGGCTAATGGTACTGGCTCCTCTTACTTTGTTTGGATGACGTTTATTATACTTCACGGCTTTCTTAATGGCTTTCAGGTCAAAACCATCATGATCCGGAAAGAGTTGGTCCTCACTCGCAACTACTGCCAGTTTAATGTTCGGTCCCATATCGTAATAACTTATGTAATCCCTGTGCAACCCATATCCCTGGAAAATACTACCTACTTGTGTTAAAGTAATGGGAGGGTTGAATATCATGCCCAGCAATAAATACAATGTTGAAGAGATATAAGCGATATAAAAAAATTCCTTTAAAAGGATCGCTGCTCTCTTTACAAAATCTATATGCCGAAGCCAGAAATAATAAAGTAAGCCAACAATAAGCACCACAGCAAAAACGATCAGCATTTTGGTTTTCAGGTTGGTTACCGGGAAATCTGAAACAGAAAATTTTTTAATGATAAAAATAAGGAACCAACTTATGTGTATAATAAAGATCCAGAAAAATATCTTTTTTAGTATGAGCCATGTTTTTTTCATGCTTGCCGGTTTATTCGCTGCAGGTCGCAGATGTAATGCAATATATCAATTAGTCTTCCTGTTGCTCATATTCATATAAACCAATTTGTATTTTTTTCCAATGAACATCCCTCCTCCGCCCTTTTTTCCTTTAGCCATAAAATAGCCAAGCGTTCCCAGTCCAACAGAAGCCAGTAATAAAGGAGCGCTGAATTTTTTGCGGTCTACCACATAGATCACACCACTGGCCAATGTAAGCACAGCCCCGCCGCCCAATAAAGCAGCGCCGCTTCCTTTCATATTAAAATTGGTTTTAGGCTTTTGACCTATAGCCACGATCTGCCTGTAATTGTATTTATAATGATAGCTGCCAACAGTATCAATGATATAGGTACCGATTGTGGTTGGCAGGTAGCGGATGATGAATTCCTGTAAATACAGTGTATCATTTTTTATGCCGTTGATCAATGCATCAATATAGGCCCCACTTTCGGCAGTAAATGCAATATTGCCTCCGCTGTAAAAAGTTGTAATGAGTTTATTGTGTTTTTTCAACTGGATAAGATCTGCAGATTGTGAGAATG
>JBDSXS010000291.1:0-5402 GCA_039926045.1 Ferruginibacter sp. | reverse complement strand
CCCAAACCTGCTTTAAATAATTTATCAGCTATTGATAATGGATTTATTGGCGTTGGTATTGAATTCACCAATACCGGCCTGCCAATAGGGATAGGTGTCATTACACCTGAAGGAACATATAATTCAGCCAGCGGCGAACCTGGTGGTGATGATTTTTTGGCACCGGCACGTTGACCTTTGAAGAGATCTACCACGCCAATATCCCAACAATCATAATGGAGATGAAAACTACCACACATGGGGTCGCCATCGGCAGCTACAAACAAACTACCCAGGAAGGCTTTACCATGATTTTTAGCTACTGAAGCGACAAATGCAGGATGAAACCCTGCACCCATAGGTATATGGGGAACATTTTTAGTAGGAGTTCCGGTAACGGCACGTGGTATAAAATCGCCGAATTTTACAGTAGCACTGAGGCCTGCTACCCCCATGACAATACTCACAATGGCATCTTTATTTTTTACAACAGATGCCATCTTGCTTGTATCGCCTTCAGCCGGTTCGGGTAATTTGTCCAGCAGATCTTTTTTAAAAGTATTAATGGCACAGCTAACAAAATCTTTTGGATTAAACAGTATTCCGATATAAGGGTGGGGCAAGGGTACAGGTACAGGGGACGGCGGTATTGTAACCATATGCACATCCACACCCATAACAGGATCCATCTGTTTAACGGCTGGTAAAATGGCTTGTCCTTTAAATGGGCCAAGTGCTATCATTACAGGCATCATCAGCGACTCTGATATTTTACCGGTTAAACCTTTTACCGAATCAAAAGCCCCTTTTACTGCCATAGCTGCATCAACCGCATTAGCCTTTCCATTTACAAGATCTTTTAAAGTGTCTTTTGCTTTAGTTAAAGATTCTTTGGTATCGTGAACATTGCTGGCAGCATTGGATATTGCTTCGCCTGCTGCACTTTGAGGTGCAGGATTGGTACCAGAACCGGAAGCCGGCACCGGTGTATTTTTATTTTGTTCCTCGTTATGATGCTCTATGTTGGACATTACCTAATGATCAGTTTTTAAAGAAAGCCATATACGACCATGCGGCTCCGGCAATTGTTATTATTAAACCTCCTACAAAACCTATTACACGTGCAGTATTGCGGCCAAAGTAACGGCTTAACTGGCCGATCGTCCATTTGTTTTGGTAGTGGCCATCGGGTTTAAACAGCCAATCCCAATTTAGTATAGCACCGATAATTACTAAAATACCAAAGATCAAAATTACAAGCGACAGTATTTTCCCAACAAGTCCTCCATTGCTATTTATCCAATCCCTGATCTTTTCCATGGTGCTGATATTGATATTTATTTATGCTTCAGTTGCTTCCAGTTCCTGCTTTTCCAGTTTGGCTTTATCAGGAATTTTTTTCCAGTCTTTTACAAGATTTACCCAGTCTGCTCCGTAAATGGGCCTTGCAATTTGATCCAGTTCCTGCATGGAGATGAGGCTACCATCATTACTTTGCTGCAACTGTTCTAAAATGCCGGCGTAAGTTGTACCATACATGGTTTGTGGATCAACCTGGTTTCCGAGCCGGGCACCTTTGACAAGAACCTTGATCCCATTTTCTTTTTGTCCGCTTTGTAAAGCACTTTGTCCTGCCATGCGGCAGGCTTCAATCGCTAACAAGGTATTAAGCTGTTCAAGATATAATTCAAAGGAGAGATTAAAGTCAATATAGGCATCGGCTTTTCTATTATAAGAAAACAAAACAGAACCCCGGAACATAGTTGCTTGCGCCAACAGCATAGACGCTATATCGTTTTCAAGATAAGTTTTAGTGTTGATGGCTGTATCAACTGCTTTATTTGCATATTCAAGTGTGGCTTCTTTTTTCTTATAGCGCATTTTATCATTCGCAAGCGCAATATAAATTACAATGATCTGTGTTATCCAATAAGGGTCTTTGCTCAAATTACGGTTAGCGATGGAAATACATTCCTGTCCGGATTTTTCAGCCTTGTCTTCATTACCTGCCCCCATTTCATTCATCATTTTCATAAAACTCTGGCGATAAGCAGTAGCAGGATCATTGGGATCCCCCATGGCAGCAACCTGCTCCATTGCCTTTGGCATATCCAGGTTTATCGGAATGGTTGTGATGACAGGCGATTGTCTTAAAATAAGATCCTGGAAAATAAGATCCTCTAAAGTATCATGTATCAGAATTTTTACACCCGGGCTTATATTGGCTTCCATAGCATCTTTCAGCCATTCAATTAAATTTTTACCAACAATGGTTCCTTTTAAAATGGCTACGGCAAAATTTCCGGGTGGTAGTTTTAATGCTGCGCACAGGGTATTAAAATTATTAATAAATAAAGCCGCTGAATTTTTGTTCCCGCCTAAAGAATAATCGGGTTTCCAATTAACCTCAACGTATTCAATGCGACTATCTTTTTCGCTATTATTCCAGATATGTATTGTTTCATCTAATTCTTCCAATAAAGCTTTGCTAAATAGTTTTGGGTCGTAACAAACTGCATCAAAATGAAAGGCGATATCCAGAACAGGTGTATCTGAGGCTATCATGTAGGTGTAAAATGTGTCCACCATTTCTGATTCATCAGGCCGGCAACGGATATGAACTATACCGGCTTCTGATTTTTTTTTTGCTTCTTCCCATTTTTCGCAGATCAACTCAATGCGTTGTTGTATGGGATTAGATTGCATAAAATAATGGCTTAATTAAGTTTTACAATGGCACCTTCAATGGAAGTAGGGCCCGATGATTTCACTGAAGTACTTGCATCCCCGTTCAGGGTTGTTTTTGGTGATGTAACTGTAGCATCAGCAGTGCCGGAAACAGTAACATTTTTACCAGCCATAGTGGCAGCGCCGTCTTTCTTTGTATCGAAGGATGCAGAACCACTGAACATAGCAGCGTCATCTGTACCATTGATATTTATATGAGCCGCACTAATAGATATAGTGTCTCCATCCATTACAATAGAAGATTTCCCATTTGATAATTCGATTTTTAGATCTGCAGTAACATTAATAGCATTTGTACCATCAATTACAATCAAATTCTTACCTGATTTATCCACTATGGTTATACCCGCTCCATCATCAAGTGTAATGGTATGCCCGCTTTTGCTATTCAGGCTTTTTGTGTTATTACTCTGTCCTCCACCTCCGCCGCTTTTTCCATGAAACAGGCTGCCCATTACAAATGGCCGGTCAGGATCGTTATACCTGAAGCAAATTAACACCTGGTCATCTGGTTCAGGTATTACAACAAGCCCCCTGTTCCTGCCGCCACCTTTTCCACTTCCGGCATCCGGTGTCATCACCCGTATCCATTCGGTCATTTCATTTCCTTTTTGCCACAGCATCTGCACACGTACCCTGCCCATATTATCAGGGTCTTTATTGTCTTTTACAATTGCTATCTGCGGTTCTGCCAGTGGCGCAATAATTTGAGGTATTGGTAAAACTTCAATACTGGATGGTATTGCTTCAAATGTATTATAATACTTTCCGCTTTCATTAAGATGATGTTCAATACCAATTACCAGGAACTTACCATAATCTTCCTTAACAAAGGATAATTCCTGGAGCCTTGAAACTTTTACATTTATAATATTACCCAGTGATACTTGTGGATTATAACTGGTGCCGGTCAATACCTCCATACTTGCAGCAATAGAAGCTTTTTGTTTTTTTACAAAATTTTCAAGATCCGATTTATTTTCAATCCGCTGTTTTACGGGTAAATTTACCGGCTCGGCAAAAAGGTTATTAGATTCTTTTAGAACATAACTGGCATATTGTCCCATGCCATTTACATTGGATGGAGCATCATATTTCTCTACTTTATCTTCTTTTGAAATATAGCTGTAGTTACTGAAATTAGCAGGTTGTGCCTGCAATGTCATTTGCATACTGCTTATATCCTCACCATAGGTGATGTCAACAGTTTTGTTAGAGGAGGGTTTACCAAAATTAAGATCTTTGCCATCGTAATAAAAAAATTCGCTGAAATCTGCTGATAGCCTGTTAAGGAAATGAAAACCACTTTCTTTATACTGGCAGATATAGGTAATAGGTTTGCTATATTGATTTTTTATATTAACGGCACAATTTACCTGGCCAAGGGGCTTGGTAACCTGCTGGACTATCTTTTTTAGATCACATTTATAAAAAGAAGCGAGGTGCTGGCCATTTTCCAGTAAAATAGTAGGGCTGTAGCCTATAAGAACCAGGTCAGCATCGGATTTTCCAGTCTGTTCCATCCGGACTTCGCAAACTATCCCCCTGAATTCAAATGCATCTTCCAGGCTTAGCCCTCTTTTTTTCAAACGGATCAGGGCTGACTTTCCTATTTTTTTCTGGGCATTCTCCAGGCTGAAGGAACCGGAGCTTTCAAGAACATCATGGCTGATGCGGATAGTAAAATGATGATGTTCATTAAATTTCTGCCTGAGCGTAATATTAGTATAATGCTCTATTTTATTCCCATCAATTTCAATTTCGGCAGTTACTAAATATTCCATAGTCTTCTTTTAATGAACATACATACAAAATAGGTAAAACCAGTCACGGCATATTTTTTACATGCCTATGTTGTTTGCAGGAATGGGTATTACCAGGCTGGCTTATAAAACAAAACTATTTTATTTATTTCTGCGGCCAATCGTTTTTATGCTCAGCTCCTCCGATTTTTATTGTTTGTGCAGAGACTGTAAAGCTGATCAACATAGGCTGAGAGCCGATTGTGTCAAAATTTTCACCAAAACGTACTACATAGCCTTTTTCAAAAGAAAGCTCTTTAAGTTTGGCATCTTCATCACTCTTTTTAAAAGTAATAGTACCATCAAGAGGTTTGTGTTGGTTATTTACCATCGCTTCAATAATTGAAGTATCATCAGTAGATTCTACTACCAGGTCAATAGTACCACCATAAACTACTGATGCCGGCCTGCCTTTTCCATCTACTTCCCTGTGAAGTGCATAACTGCAGGAGATTACATCAAATTCTTTACTTCCGATTTTTGCTGTTGCTTTGAATGACATAAAAAGAGTTTTAACTGTGAATAATACTACAATATAACAAATATTCAATATCCTTCATAACATTTTATGAATTTTTATAAATATTTTTTTTTCAAAAAGGAACTTTTTTTAATTGGCATTTTTTGCTTTGCTAAGGGGGAACATTTGGACGATCGAGCAACAGGGTTGTTATTGCGCCATACTTTTTTTTAATTAAGGTAGAGCCTGATTATGGTAAGATTTAAGGCCTGGTTTTAAGATTCAGGTAATTTTCAAGGCTTTAATCGTTATTTTTGAAAATAAACCTGCCGTTAAGGCAACCGATTTAGAATTTTTAAAATAATAGACAGAATGGCCAATGTTTTAATAATAGATGATGAAAAATCGATCCG
>JBDSXS010000290.1:0-10467 GCA_039926045.1 Ferruginibacter sp. | reverse complement strand
TTATCAGTGGCAACCATCACACCCAGGTCAATAATATCATAACCATTACAGCCCAGCACAACACCAACAATATTTTTCCCGATGTCATGAACATCGCCTTTAACGGTAGCCAATAATATTTTAGCTGCACCAGCTGTTTCTTCATTGATCGTGCCCGCTGCTATATGGGCATTTTTTCTGTCTTCTTTTTCCTGTTCAATATATGGCGTAAGTACAGCAACTGCTTTTTTCATCACCCTGGCGCTTTTTACAACCTGCGGTAAGAACATTTTGCCTGATCCAAAAAGGTCGCCGACTATATTCATGCCATCCATCAACGGCCCTTCAATTACATCCAATGGTTTAGGATATTTTAAACGGGCTTCTTCTGTATCAGCATCAATATGATCTGTTATGCCATTTACCAGGGCATGTGATAATCGTTTTTCAACAGGGTCTTTCCTCCAGCTTTCGTCTTTAATTATTTCCTTGCCCTTTGCTTTAACTGTTTCGGCAAAAGCGATCATTTTTTCGGTGGTCTCATTGTTATCATTATTCCTGTTGAGGATAACATCTTCACAAAGTGCTTTTAAGGTCGGCTCTATTTCATCGTAAACGACCAGCTGGCCCGCATTTACAATACCCATATCCATACCGGCTTTAATGGCATAGTACAGGAACACACTATGTATAGCTTCCCGCACATGTTCATTACCACGGAATGAAAAAGAAACATTACTTACACCACCACTCACTTTGGTAAGCGGCATGGCTTTTTTTATTTCACGGGTGGCTTCAATAAAATCTACTGCATAGTTATTATGCTCTTCGATGCCTGTTGCAATGGCAAAGATGTTGGGATCAAAAATGATATCCTCCGGATGATAGCCAACCTGCTCTGTCAGGATCTTATAGGCCCGTTTGCATATCTCTACTTTTCTTTCTTTGGTATCTGCCTGTCCCACTTCATCAAAAGCCATAACGATAACTGATGCGCCGTAACTTTTGCAAATGAAGGCCTGGTCAATGAACTTTGCTTCACCTTCCTTCATCGAAATGGAATTCACGATACATTTTCCCTGCACACATTTTAATCCAGCTTCAATAATTTCAAATTTCGAAGAATCGATCATGATGGGGATCTTCGCAATATCAGGTTCTGCTTGTACCAGGTTTAAAAAAGTGGTCATAGCCTGTACACCATCAAGCAGTGCATCATCCATGTTCACATCAATTACCTGTGCGCCGTTCTCTACCTGCTGGCGTGCAACGGCCAGTGCTGCTTCATATTGCCCGTCACGTACCAGGCGTGCAAACATTTTGCTTCCGGTAACATTGGTGCGCTCACCAACATTGATAAAATTTGTTTCCGGCCTAACGATCAAAGGTTCCAGGCCGCTTAATCTTAAATATGGTTTGATTGTACTCATTTTATGTTTTTAACCGCTAAGGCACAAAGACGCTAAATTTTTTCTTTGCGCCTTAGCGTCTTTGCGGTTACACTAAACTTTCTTCTATAACAGGCAATTGCCTTGGTTGAAATTTTGACACTTCCTGTGCGATATGTTTGATATGGTCCGGTGTGGTGCCGCAGCATCCTCCCACAATATTTACAAAACCTTCCTTAGCCCATTCTTCAATGATATGTGCTGTTTCGTGCGGCTGCTCATCATACTCACCAAACGCATTGGGCAGGCCGGCATTGGGGTAAGCTGATGTATAACAACCTGCGATCTGGCTCAACTCTTCAATATGGGGCCTCATTTCTGAAGCACCCAAGGCACAGTTCAATCCAATACTGATGGGGTTGGCATGCATAACAGAAACATAAAAAGCTTCTAATGTTTGCCCGCTTAAAGTGCGGCCACTGGCATCAGTTATCGTGCCGCTGATCATGATCGGTAAAGCCCCCCCACCCCCCAAAGGGGGGATTTGCGAAGACACTGATTTATCCAGGATCTTTTTGGGCTTTGTAACTGGATTGTTTTTAAAGTAATTTTTTATTGCGTAAATAGCGGCTTTTGCATTCAGCGTGTCAAAGATGGTTTCAATTAATAAAATATCAACCCCGCCATCAACCAGTCCTTTTATCTGTTCAGTATAGGCAGCAGCAACCGTATCAAATGTTACGGCCCTGAAACCCGGATTGTTTACATCAGGAGAAAGTGACAACGTTTTATTTAACGGGCCAATGGCACCCGCAACAAAACGTGGCTTGCCGGGATCCTTTGCTGTGAATTCATCAGCAGCATTCCTGGCGCATTTTGCAGAAGCTACATTCAGATCATAAGCCAGCGACTGCATATCATAATCGGCCTGTGCAATGGAAGTGCTGCTGAAGGTATTGGTCTCAATGATATCGGCACCGGCTTCCAGGTATTGTTTATGAATTTCTTCAATGATCTGCGGTTGGGTAATACTCAACAGGTCATTATTGCCTTTTACATCGGTATGCCAATTCTTGAACTTTTCGCCCCGGTAATCTTTTTCTTCCAGTTTATAACGCTGTATCATGGTGCCCATGGCGCCATCAATAATGAGAATGCGTTCTTTTAAACAATCTTGTAATGTTTTCATTCGCTTTAATTAAAGTTGAATAAATACTTCGACTTCGCTCAGTACAGGCCCCACGATGATGCCCATAGCTGCGAAGCTGACTTCAAAAATATTTTTCCATAAACTTTTAAACGAGAATCAATCTGAGAGAAGTATGGCAGAATTGCTTTCGTTTATTAGTTCAGTTTGGAAAAGCTGACAGGCCGAACAATAAACAAATCTGCCTGTTAACAGGGCAAATTTAAACTAACTGAGCCATAATACAAAATTGTTGCTAAGGGAAGGTTGGCTGGTAAAGGCTTAGTTGCCAGAAACGATAAAATTTTCAACCGGGATACGGTTGCTGATACTTTTAGCCAGTGTCATTTCATCAGCATATTCTAACTCTCCGCCAAAAGCAATGCCACGGGCAATGCTGGTAATTTTAACGGGCTTCGATTGTCCTTGAGGCCCTGCTGCAAGTTTTTTACTGATATAATAGATGGTTGTATCTCCCTGTATGGTTGGACTAAGTGCAAAAATGATCTCTTCAATGTCTTCTTTCGAAATACGCTCTATTAATGCATCAATGGTCAACTGCTCCGGTCCGATGCCATCCAATGGCGAAATAATGCCACCCAAAACATGGTAAACTCCATTGAACTGCTGCGTGCTTTCAATAGCGATCACATCACGTATATTTTCAACCACGCAAAGCATTTCTTTTTTACGCATGGTATTGCTGCAGATATTACAAAGCACTGCATCGGATATATTGTAACAGCGGCTGCAGAATTTTATTTCATTTCTCATTTTTGCAATGATCTCGCTGAAGCGGCTTACATCGTTGGTATCCTGTTTGATCAAATGTAAGACCAGGCGCAATGCGGTTTTTTTTCCAATGCCGGGTAATTTGGCAAATTCATTTACTGCATTTTCTAAAAGAGAAGAGGAGAAGACCATAGGCAAATTTAATGGATAATTGATAATAGGATAATGGATATTTTTTAAATTTAAAACACTCAGCGATGTGGCTTGCTGCTTTGAAATGGAGGCATTATCAATTATCCATTAAAAAATTATCCACTACAATTTTATGTCTCTTTCATTATCCCAGTTGGCGCGGATACTTAATTTTTGTGTAAGGGTGATCGCTTTTTCGGGCTGTCGTTTTTTGGAATAATCACCGGTATCCCATTTACCGTTATTGTTTTCATCAAATAATATCCTGATTTCATATTCACCCGGAGTCACAAATTTATTGGTCCACTCCATTTGGGTGAGGGGATAACTACCCCTGATCTCTTCGCCCGAAACCAACTGTAAGACCGGGTGTTTGGACAGATCAAGGTTGCTGAACCGTAAGACCACGTTACCATAATCCGAAAGTTGTTTTGTTGTAAAACGAATGGTATCTGATCTGGCAATATGATGATTCAATGAATCTGAAAATGCAGTAGTATCCATAATGAGGCGATACTGCATGGCTTCCTGCCATTTGGTGGTAAGACTGATCTTTGTTCTGCTACTGTCAATTGCCCAGGCTGTTGATGGAACCGGATTATAATTGGTATCTCTTAAAATTAATTTAGCCGGATTAAAATTTTTCAGCGGGCTGTTAAAACTCAGTTCAAACGGGCTTAACAGGTCCTGGGGTTGTGCACCCGGGACTAAAGTATAAATTAGTTTTTTGGGGATGATCGTTTTAGCTGTTACAGGCTTGTTTTCTTTTTCCACAGCCGAAGCATATAAAATAACGGGCGTTGTTTTTTCAGAAACAGGTACTACTGCATCAGCAAAAGCGAATATTTCTTTTTTTGAATTATAAGTTTTGCCACCATCGCCATCCTTTAATGCATACACATTAAAATTGCCCGGGGGCAAATTAATAAAACTGAAACTGCCATCGCCACTGAGTTTTGTCACATAATCAGGTTTCCTTTTTTGCACGGCAGAATCGTCTGTATTGCGGTAGAGCATAGCAATTAAAGTGCTGTCGGCTCTGCCTGTTTCTGCAAGTACAACTTTACCGGTAAGCATGAAAGAATCTATTTGGTTACCTGTAGAAAAAACATAGGTAAAATTTTTCAGGGGGTTGCCTTCATTAAGATCAACTATGGCATTGCCAAAATTGATACTGTACGTGGTATTGGGTAATAAACTATCCTTTAGTTTTACAGTTATTGTTTTTAATTTATAATCAATGGAAGGTGGCCTTTTGGGAAACGGAGAGATCACGACATTGGTTTGAGCTTCCTTCACTTCAACATATTCATTAAAGGTTAAAGTGATCTTATTGCCGGTAACATTGGTGCTGCTCAGTTTGGGCGAAGTGCTTAATATGCGTGGAGGGATACTGTCTCTTGGTCCACCGGTAGGGGAACCGATCTGGGCACAGCCCGCATTACCTATTGCCAGGATATATAAGCATGAAACAATAAAAAAGGTAAATAGTATATGGGCTGATCTCATCCAGTATAATTAGAATACAAACTTAACCTCTTTAGTTTATTAAGAGAGCAGTAAATTCCGGTTTTAAATTTTATTTAGCCTTTACGATTCTGCCAGGTATTAAAAACAGATACAATTTCAATATGGTACCTTTTGTTTTTATAGATAATAAGGTTTCTTTTATATAAAGTGTATTTTCTTAACCCTTCTTTTCTGTTTAAAAAGGGAAAAATGGTTGGATGTAATGAAATAAGATTTAGAAATGCAGCCCATTTATTATGAAAAATTTGCAAGGTTGAATTGCCAAATTTATACAGTATCCATGCATACGTCTCATCTAATTCCTTTAATGCCTTTGGGGATATTATTATCGGTTTAGGAGAGGCCATATTTTTTTGTAAGCTGGGTCATCGCTTTTTTTACAGGAATACCTTTGCCTTCATTTAACTGTTGTAAACTTGTTTCAATACTTTCCTTTTGAGAATCAGTTAAACTTTGCCAACTGGTATTATTGTTCCTTTCTTCTTTTACTAAAGCGTGAAGCTTGTACAATTCTTTTACCGTACTTTCAGAAGCGTTATTTATTTCTTCTATTAGTTTTTTTCTAAGGACTGTCATAATAATAATGTATAGTCAAATATACAAAAAATTGGTTTACTATCTAGTTCTCTGTTTCCTCTTCAATATCATGTAATGCCACTGCCAGCTTATTATTTTTTACAAAATTGCACCAATGACAATCTTCCTTGCCACAGCCCGTATAAAAATCCCGGGCCTGTATCTTATGCCACACTTCGGTAAGCTGTTGCTTTACGGTTTCCATATCTTCAGGATTGATAAAGATCTTTTCTTTCCGGTATTCCCCTTTTTTATCGGGCTCAATAAAATCAAATTCGGTGCTGATCACTTTCCAGTCTTTTTGTTCGTAATTATCAACCAGCAACTTATAAAAAACAGCCTGCCGCCAGTAATCACCACCATTTGGATCTTTGTCAGATGGAGATTTTATTTTGGGAAGCGCATTATCAATATTGCCGGTTTTATAGTCCACCACATTTACTTCCTTACCATTAAACTCCAGTTTATCCAGTTTGCCTTTCAGCGGCACACCGTTTACAACAATGCCCCTGATATTTCTTTCAACAGCAACTACTTTATTCCAGCTGTGTATGTATTTATCATAGTAATTACGCAACACTTCATCGCCATATTCCATACGCCTGTCAAATGCTTCTTTCGTAAAATTCTCACGATGTTTGTACATATACCAGTTAAAGTCGGCCAGCATTTCTTCTTTTACAGGAAAGGTCTCCATCCTGCCATCCTGCATTTTGCGGAACAGTTTTTCCAGTGCATGATGTATGGCACTGCCAAATTCAGTGGCCTCACTTTTCCCGGCGGGAATGCGGATCAAACTTTTATAATAAAAACCAAGCGGGCAATCCAGGTAATTGTTCAATGCGGTTACATTCATCACAAATTTTTCCAGTATAGAAGTGATAAAATCTTCTTCAGCCTGTTCGATCTCGGGTGCCTGTGCGTTAAAATGCAATAGTGCAAATTCCATTTGCTGTTCTTCTGTGAGCAATATTATTTCAACAGGGATATCATGTTCTTCTAAAATTTCTGCAATGAACATAGACGGCTCCAGTTCCTTGGCATCGCTCCTGAATTTTGCATAAGAGATGTACAAATGTTTTTCAGCACGGGTTAGCGCCACATAGAACAGGCGGCGTAACTCTTCCTCATCCGTGGATGCGGGCTGCGAAGTAAACATCGTATCCGGGAATTTATACCCACCACCTGGCTTGCGTTTCTTTTCCCAGAACGAAGCATTGACGCCGGCAAAGAAAACATATTCAAACTCCAGTCCTTTGCTGCCATGCGTTGTCAACAGGTTTACACCCTTATCGCTGCCGGAGACCCTGGTCATTGGCAAAGCAATTCCTTCTTTTTCCATCAGGTCAAAAACGCTGATGAGTTCCTCCAGGCCTAATAATGGATCACGGCTGGTTTCATCTTTAATAAAATCAAATAGAGCGGTGAGCAATTGCATCAACGCAATTTTATCATCGCTCCGCATAATATGACTTAAAACCCCTGCCTGTTGAATGATGTGTTCAAATAATTCCTGTAAAGTGATATTGGGAACATCAGCAATAAGTTTTTCGATCATAAAACTGAAATGCTTTAACCCCTCATGTATACCGGTATCAAATAAATTCTGTGCAGGCTTGTTCGCTTTGTCTGATAATAATTTTCTAATGGAAGTTAGCTCCCCGTTATACTTCAGCTTGTTTACCTCAACGGTAAGTTTGGCAATTTCGATGGGAGGGATGCTGTAAAGATCATAATGTAAAATTTCAAATAACATTTCATCACCGCCATAAGGAGTATCGTGTTCGGCATTCAGGTAACGCAGCAGTTGTACAACTTTGGCTGTAAAAGGATGCGCCAATACATCAATACTTCTCTTACTATAAACAGGAATGTTTTTTAACCGGAAATAAGTTGCCAGTTCTTCGCCATATTTATTTTCTTTATAAATAACAGCGATCTTTCCCGGTTCGATCTTTTGTTCCATTAATGCAAAAACCCGGTTGGTAATATCAGCCATTTCATCTTTGGCCGAATTGTATTCATGCAGGATTGGTTTATCCGTTGATCCGTTGATCCGTAGGTTGGATGAAATCAATTCTTTGCTTAAACCTTCGATCTGTTTTACCAATCGTTCATCATTCCTGTTGATCAGTGTTTTTGAAATGTCCAGTATGGGTTGTGTGCTGCGGTAATTGCTGGTCAACACAACGGTCATCAGGTCCTTTGTATAGCGGTTTGCAAAGTCCAGCATGTTCTCCACATTGGCGCCCTGGAAACGATAGATACTCTGGTCATCATCGCCCACCACAAAAACATTAGGCTTGTCCCAGTAATTGATCAGCAGCTGCACCAACCTGTTTTGTGTGCCGCTGGTATCCTGGTATTCATCCACCAGCAGGTATTGAAATTTCTCCTGGTAATTGGCAAGTATATTTTTGTTTTCTTCAAACACGGCGATCACCCAGTTGATCATATCATCAAAATCATACCGGTTCCTTTTCCGCATCAGGTTTTGAAAATTGGCAAACTCGTTCACTGCAGCCCGCAGCTTTTCCATCTTTACTTTTTCCTCTTCGATCTTATCCGCACGCACATCGCCTTTGTTGAACTCTTTTACTTTCCGTTTGGCAATGTATTCATCGCGGTTGGGCAGGTCATTGATATACGCATCAATTTTTGTATTGATGAATTCAGCAGTCCAGCCCTCCCGTTTCATGGAAGAGAATAAATTCCGGAGATTGTTGATCTCGTAATACACATCGCCGCGGTATCTTTTAAGGGGGTGATTTTTTTGAAATGCATCAATAAGTTGTTTGAACAGTTCAATGGCTTCCAGTTCTGAGACTGCATCCAGCGAAGTTTTTTCAAACAGGTTCAGGTTATCCTGTATCACATCATTACAAAATGCATGAAAGGTATAGATGTTCACTTTATACGCATCAGCGCCAATGAATTGCTGTAGTCTTTTACGCATAGCAATGGTACCGGCATCGGTATAGGTAAGACAAAGGATATTTTGGGGGAGCGCATCAGTATCTAATAATATCTTTCCTATTCTTGCCGCCAGGATCTGTGTTTTACCCGTTCCCGGCCCGGCGATCACCATTACCGGGCCTTCAATGGTATCAACAGCCCGGCGCTGTTCATTATTTAATTTTTTATATTCTTCAGCAAACTTATTTTGCAATATTTCGCGGTAGTGATGCATTGACCAAAGATACCGGAAAGCAAATATTCAGGGAGTTTTCATGAACAAAATAATTTAACGAATGTTATATGGATCATGAGTAAAGTTTATTCTTTTAAGGCCGTTCAGCAGATCCCAACCAGTCTTGATGAGGCCTGGGATTTTTTCAGCAAAGCGAAAAACCTGGCAACCGTTACGCCGGACAACATGCGTATTACCACCATATCCAAACTTCATGGCGATACCATGTATGCCGGGCAGGTATTTGAATACAAAGTAAAGCCACTTTTGGGTATCCCATTATACTGGATGACCGAGATAATACATGTGGAGGACAAAAGATATTTTGTGGATGAACAACGCTATGGCCCTTACAGTATGTGGCATCATCAACATCATTTTAAAGCTATTGACGGGGGGGTGGAAATGACGGATATTGTTCATTACAAACTTCCCCTGTGGTTTTTAGGAGACATTGCCAATACCCTGCTGGTGAAGAAGAAATTAAAAGAGATCTTTGATTACCGCTTTAAAAAGATCGAAGAACTATTTCCTGCAAAAAAAATAGAGACTGTACAACTATAAGGGTATTGCATTTGATGAATTATATGCCAATATTTACTGCATAAAAATTCATGCTATATGTGTACCAACCGTCGCAACCCCCTGCATTGTATTTTACCGCCTTATATGTCTGATAAACTGGACGAGATCTTTGGAGATGATACAGAAGCGAGGACGGGCGAAGAGTTCCGGGAAAAACGCAAAGAACAGCAGGAAGAGATTCCCTCTATAACCCGGGGAATTGACCTGGAGGCTAAACCCATTAATAAAAAACTAATAAGGGAAGTATGTGATGCAAGGGAAAGCTCAGCAGATCCCGGCGATTCGATCTGGAAAGAAGGAGACAAAACAACCGGACTATCAAAAGATGCAAAAAATGTTATTGCAGGCGCCGGGCATGTCTGGAATTTTTATAAGAAATTGTTTAACCGGAATTCCATAGATAATAAAGGCATGTCTATCATTCAAACGATCGGCTACCGTGAAAGAAAGAACAGGCCATTTTTTAATGCGTTTTGGGATGGCAAACAAATGTATTATGGTTCGGGGAGCCCCAAGTTCACCAATTCATTTACTACCGACCTGGATATTATCGGCCACGAACTTTCTCACGGTGTTATTGATTTTGAAGCCAGGCTCAATTATAGAAATCAAAGCGGTGCATTGAATGAATCTTTTGCCGATGTATTTGGCATATTAATAAAACAATGGGCCAATAAGACCGGTGCACGGAAGTCGGACTGGCTGATCGGCAAAAATATACTCATCAGGAAAAACGCATTGCGTTCGATGAAGGCGCCGGGCAAGGCTTACAGGAATGATCCCATTTTTGGAGATGATCCTCAGCCTGCTGTTATGAAAGATTATATGGAAATGCCCAATACCGAGGATGATGATTACGGTGGCGTGCACTATAACTCCGGTATCACAAACCATGCTTTTTATATAACGTCATTTGAATTGAATGGCAGTGCATGGACCAAGGCCGGTGCCATATGGTATGCTGCGCTGCTTGACAAAGAATTACTTAAAAGAACTGCCAATTTCCAGGATGCAGCAAATGCCACTTTACGTAAAGCTGTATTATTGTTTGGTAAAGGAAGCCTGGCAGAAAAAGCTGTAAAAAAAGGATGGAAGGAGACGGGGGTGAT
>JBDSXS010000289.1:0-8771 GCA_039926045.1 Ferruginibacter sp. | reverse complement strand
ACCGGTTACGATTGTCTTATTAACCAGGTCGGAGGTATCAGAAGTTACCGAAATGACCTGTTCTTTATCTATTAAAAACTCGATCCTTAATTGTTTGCCTGGAAAAAAGATTGCATAAATACCGGGGGCCAAATTCTCAGGACCTTTAAATACAGCTGTTCCGTCGGAACCAATAGCAGCCGAATCAGCAATATTAAAATTTGATCCCATGTAATATGTGAGGTAGGTAATACCGGATCTATAGCCCGGAGCTTTAAAGTTAACCTGGTAACCCTGGGTAAAAGCTGAGCTGGTGGTCAAAGCGGCAAAAAAGAAAACTAAGTATTTTTTCATTGTTATTTAAGGGATAGCAAATGTATTTAAAATAGGTGGTTTATATGCACTTCCGGCATCTGTCAACCTTTAACAATTACAAATCGTTAACAAAACAATATTGAGGATTAATGCGGTATTTTTGCAGCCGTGAGTAAAAAGAATAAGAAAATTATACTGGAAGACCTGTTAATTACCGATTACGCAGCCGAAGGAAAGGCACTGGCAAAACTTGATGGTAAGGTTATCTTTATTTCGGGTGCTGTGCCCGGCGATACAGCCGATGTACTCCTTACCAAAAATAAAAAAGATTGGGCCGAGGGGCGGGTTCTAAAGATCAAGACAGCATCTAAAGAAAGGGTTGAGCCCTTTTGCAAACATTTTGGCATTTGTGGCGGATGCAAATGGCAAATGTTGCCTTATCCCCTGCAACTGGCCTACAAGCAGCAGGAAGCGGAACAAAACCTGCGGCGGATAGGTAAAATTGACCTGCCTGAAATTTTACCCATCATCGGTGCAGACGCCACTGTTGATTACAGGAATAAACTGGAGTTTACATTCAGTAATAAGGAATACTACCCGGCCCCCCCACCCCCCAAGGGGGGATTTTCAGACTCTGAAAATTCAGAAAGTCTCCTTGATTTTGCAGGGTCTTCAAAAGCCCCTCCTTCGGAGGGGTTTGGGGAGGCTTCTTCCTTGGGGGGTGGGGGGGCTTTGGGATATCATGTTCCCCGCATTTTTGATAAGGTGATCGATATTGAAGAATGTTACCTGATGGATGATGTAAATAACAGGATCAGGAATACCATCCGCTCTTTTGCCCTGGAAAATAAATTTTCTTTTTACGATATACGGGAACATACGGGCTGGCTGCGTAACATCATTATACGCTTATGTACTACCGGCGAACTGATGGTGAATATCTGTTTGAATCATGATGAAGAAACGGACAGAAAAAAAATGTTTGACCATTTATTACAACAGGTACCGGAAATAACCACGCTTTTGTACACCATCAATCCAAAATGGAACGATAGTATTTATGACCTTACACCAGAGGTTTATTTTGGAAAAGGCTTTGTAACAGAAAAGCTGGAGGACTTTGAATTCAAGATATCTGCCAAATCATTTTTTCAAACCAATACCAAACAGGCGGAAAAGCTATATGCCGTAACCAGGGATTTTGTAGCGCTCACAGGGAATGAGATTGTATATGACCTATACTGTGGTACCGGTAGCATCGGCATTTTTGTAAGTAAACTGGCAAAAAAAATTATTGGAGTTGAAATGATCGAAGAAGCGATAGCCGATGCAAAAGCAAATGCAGCGCTGAATAAAATCACCCATGCTGAATTTTTCAGCGGCGATGTGATCAAGATCTGTAACGATGAATTTTTTGCAGCGCATGGCAGGCCCGATGTGATCATTACAGACCCTCCCCGTGCCGGTATGCATGAAAAACTGGTGAATAAACTACTGGAAATAGCGGCACCTAAAATTGTGTATGTAAGCTGTAATACCGCCACGCAGGCCAGGGACCTGGGTTTGCTGAGTGAGAAATATTCCATCGAAAAAATTCAGCCGGTGGATATGTTTCCGCATACCCACCATATTGAATGTGTGGTATTGCTCAAATTAAAATAACGATTAATCAACTAAATTTGCAGCATGGCTTTTAATAATTATGGAAACAGTTTTCAGCGGACGACACCGGTGGTGTTGAATTTGATCATCATTAATGTGTTGGTATATTTTGCACAGATGGCATTTGGCGGAAGTACCGAACCTAACCAGGTATATGATCTTTTTGCATTGCATCATTATAAATCAGAAGTATTCAGGCCTTACCAGATCGTTACGCATATGTTCATGCATGGAGGGTTCTTTCATCTTTTGTTCAATATGTTTGCCTTATGGATGTTTGGAACCAATGTAGAAAGGGTTTGGGGCCCAAAACGGTTCCTGATCTTTTATCTTATCTGTGGTTTGGGTTCTGCTCTTGCACAGATGGGATCGTACGTTTTTGATTTTTGGCAAATAGACCACCTCGCTCTAACAACCGAAGAGGTGGCACAGTACCAGGATATTTTACGGAGAAGTGCAACAGTAGGTGCATCCGGCGCCATCATGGGTGTGCTGGCAGCTTTCGGATACCTTTTCCCCAATACACAATTAATTATCTTTCCATTACCCATTCCCATTAAAGCAAAATGGGCCATCATGGGTATCATTGCATTGGATGTTTTTGGAGGCATATCAAAAGTGCCGGGTGATAACATAGCGCATTTCGCACATATTGGAGGGGCTTTGATCGGCCTTTTAATTGTGTGGTTGTGGAACAGGACCAACAAAAAAACTTTCTATTAATACTAACAAATGCATATTTTAACTGTTTGTACTTTTACAACAGCGCTTAAATTATGGGTGAATCAGACAGGTATATTGATTATAAAATAAAGCGGCAGCGTTTTACATTAGGGCAGCCTGATAATGCATTGATGTGGCTGTTTGTTTTTAATGTTGTTTTCTTTTTAATACTCGCTACCATTAAAGTTGCCGTTTCAGTCAATGATAATTCTGATGCTGTATTTTATTCCCAGGTGGCGAATTGGTTTTATTTACCTGCTGATCTTTCCAAATTTGGCAGCAGGCCATGGACCATTTTATCTTTTATGTTCAGCGATACAGAAGTCTTCAGGGCCATCAGCAATATGCTTTGGTTATGGGCGTTTGGGGGCATACTTCAAAATTTGACCGGTAATAAAAAACTGATACCTGTTTATTTATACGGAGGATTTGCCGGGGCCATATTTTTTATTGCTGCCAGTTATTTAATTCCAGGCAATAAAGCGATCATCGGTTCTGCACATTTATTAGGTGCCAATGCGGGGGTGATGGCTATAGCCGTTGCAGCCACTATGATCTCACCTAACTATCGTTTTTTCCGGAACATCAGGGGTGGTATTCCCATTTGGATACTCACGGTTGTGTATGTTGCGGTTGATCTTGCAGGGGTTGCAGACAAACCTGCGGCACAAGCCATAGCACATATTGGCGGGGCAGCAGCCGGTTTTCTGTTTGTGATCTTATTGAAAAACAAGATGGATGGCAGCGTGTGGATGAACAACCTGTATAGCTGGTTCATCAACCTGTTTAACCCTGATAAAACCAAAGTACGAAATTCGGTCAAAGAAAAAGTTTTTTATAATACCGGTAACAGGGCCCCTTTCCAAAAAACATCCAATATAACTGAACAGCGGATCGATGAGATCCTGGATAAGATCAATCAGAAAGGTTACAATTATCTCAGCAAAGAAGAAAAGGATATTTTAAAAAGAGCCAGCGAAGAATAAACCCTGTTTTCTTTCACATTCTTTTATACCAGTTAGCATTATCTTTATGCTATGTCTACAAATTTTTTTCGCAGGCTGACAAAAGGCTTTTTTATTACCACGAATGTAATTGTGGCCATACTTTTTTTATTGGGGAGTTACGGTTATTTATTTAACCCGAAATATTTTTGGCCCATTGGGTTTCTAACGCTCGGTGCTTTTTATTTTTTGATCCTGCTGGTAGTGTTTATAATTTTCTGGTTATTCATAAAACCACGCCGGGCTTTAATATCGGTAATTGCGCTGCTGATCGCTTACAAACCCATCAGCAATATTATCCCCTTTGGATTTTCACATGCATTCGCTAAAGAAAAACAGGACAGCAGTTTACGGATCATGACCTGGAATGTGGCACAGTTTAATGTTCTTGATAATAGAAAACACCCTGAACTGCAAAGCCAGATGCTGAACCTGGTAAACGAATACCAGCCTGATATTGCCTGTTTCCAGGAGATGGTTGCCGAAGACAGTGTTGTAAAGGATCATGGGCATATTGATGGGTTTCTGGAAAGGCTGAAATTCCCGGACTACTTTTATTCATACAATTCTAAGGAAGATTTTTGGGGCTATGCCCATTTCGGTATAATCATCTTTTCTAAATATCCCATCATTAACAGGCAAACGGTTAGTTTTTATCCCAACAACTACAATTCTATATTTCAATACGTGGATATTGTGAAAGGGCCGGATACATTCAGGGTTTTTAATATCCACCTGCAAACCCTGCGTTTTAGCCGCGAAAACCTGAATTATATAGAAAAGCCAACTGTAGAAAATGAAACCGCGATTAAAGAATCAAAGAACATCATCGCAAAATTTAAAAAAGGTTTTTTAAAAAGACAGATACAGGCAGAACGGATCAGGGCTGAAATGGATCAAAGTCCTTACCCGGTAATTGTGACAGGTGATTTTAATGATGTACCCAACAGCTATGCTTATCACACTATTGGTAAAGGCATGAAGAACGCTTTTGTGGAAAGGGGCGGCGGCCTGGGCCGTACCTTTAGCGGCATATCCCCGGTTTTGCGTATCGACAATATTTTTGTTAGTGAAAAGATCGATGTACGGCAGTTTGTACGGATCAAGAAAAAACTGAGCGATCATTTCCCCATCATTGCCGATCTGCAAATGAGTAAAAAGTAATATCTTAGCTGCCTCAGATGAAATCATTCTACACATATCAATATTTCTGTTGCCCTTGCGGCATAGCTTAATATCTTTGTAAAAATTACATTTACTTATCTTTTTATTTTAATGCTGATGTTTAATCACGATCTCGGCATCCTAAAGAACTCAAAACACAAAACACAAAACAAGAAACACAAAACTGAATTATGTCTTTAAAAATATACAATACACTAACAAGAGAAAAAGAGCTTTTCACCCCGCTTACGCCCGATCATGTGGGCATGTATGTATGTGGACCTACGGTTTATAGTGATGTGCACCTGGGCAACTGCCGCACATTTATTTCCTTTGATATTATTTACCGTTACCTGGTTTACCTTGGATATAAGGTCCGTTATGTACGTAACATAACTGATGCCGGCCATTTGGAAGGTGACCGTGATGAAGGCGATGACAAATTCAGTAAACTGGCGAGACTGCAAAAAGTTGAGCCGATGGAGATCGTTCAGAAGTACACCATGGGCTTTCATCACGTAATGCAGTTATTGAACAACCTGCCGCCATCGATAGAGCCAACTGCTACCGGCCATATTGCTGAACAGATAGAAATTACCAAACAGATCTTAGCCAATGGCTATGCTTATGAAGTGAACGGCACAGTTTATTTTGATGTTGAAAAATACAGTAAAGAATTTCCCTATGGTATCCTCACGAACAGGAAAATGGAAGACCTGCTGGAAGGAACAAGAGAGCTTGGTGGACAGGACGAAAAACGGGGCCGTCTCGATTTTGCTTTATGGATAAAAGCAAAGCCAGAACATTTAATGCAATGGCCCAGTCCCTGGGGGAAGGGTTTCCCGGGCTGGCATATTGAATGCTCGGCCATGAGTGAAAAATATTTGGGGAAGCGGTTTGATATACATGGTGGAGGAATGGACCTTGCAGCAACACATCATACCAATGAGATAGCACAGAGCCAGGCATGCTACCATACAAGCCCGGCTAATTTCTGGATGCATACAAATATGCTGACCGTTAACGGAACAAGGATGAGCAAATCTTTAGGTAATGGATTTTTACCCGGAGAATTATTTACAGGAAGCCACCCGCTATTAGAAAAAGCCTATGCGCCCATGACAGTACGGTTCTTTATGTTGCAAACACATTACCGAAGCACGCTTGATTTCAGCAATGAAGCATTACAGGCATCGGAAAAAGGATTGAAGAGATTATGGGATGCATATGAAGTATTGGGAAAGATACAAGCTGAAAGCGACAAGGGAGAAGCAAGCGATATAGAGCTGGATGCTAAAGTGAATAAGCTGGTAAATGAGTTTGATGAGTTCATGAACGATGATTTTAATACTGCAAAAGTGTTGGGCAGTATGTTCGAGCTGGTGCCTGTGATCAATTCTATAAAAGATGGGTTGATAAAGGTGGATTGCATTTCTGCTGTAACCCTGTCTCTGCTGCAACAAAAGTTTAAAGCTTATATAGAAGATGTTTTTGGAATACAAAATAATGCGGGTAATAACGAAAAACTGAATGGTGTTATGGACCTGTTGATCGAGATCAGAAAAGAATCGAAAACCAAAAAGGATTTTGCAACGAGTGATAAAATAAGGAACCAGCTGGCAGAGATAGGTATCAATTTGAAAGACGAGAAGGGCGGGGAGATGAGTTGGGGTTTGGACTAAGGGGTTAAAGGAGAAAAAGAGCAAAAAAAGGAGAGTGTTTTATCAAGGATAGTATCCAGATGTGGTTTTATATTTAATAAATGGATATTAGTACACTTACCGGAATAGTTATAGAAAAATGCATTAAGATTCATTCTAAAATTGGCCCGGGATGTTTTGAAAAAGTGTACGAAGAAATATTATATTACGAATTAACCAGGATTGGTTTAAAGGTAGAACGACAGTTACTTCTGCCTGTTACATATGAAGAAATGCAAATTGAAAATGCATATAAATTAGACTTGTTAGTAGAAGGCAAACTGGTACTTGAATTAAAATCTGTATACCCCTTGCCGCCAGTGTTTTTTAAGCAGATCAGAACTCAGCTATCTCTTTTAAATCTTAAACACGGAATGTTGCTGAATTTTAAAGTTGAATTAATGAAAGATGGAATACAAAGAGTGTTTAATAACTTTGGTAGAGAGAAATTATAAAAAAGAAAGACAATCTCTTTTCCTCCTTTTCTCCTTTTACCTCTTAGTAAAAACATATGGAACACATTATACATCTTACCAAAGACAAAAAGTTCAAAAAAATACTTGAACTGCAGGAGCCCTTTCAATTGGCGAAAAGAAAAAATGTGTACCTGCATTTGTGCTATTCTATCATGAGCCAACAACTTAGTACCAAAGTAGCTGATGTATTTCATCGCCGTTTTTTAGAACTGTATGCGGGCAAAGAACCAACTGCACAGCAGATCTCTGTAACGCTATTTGAAACATTACGTGGTATTGGCCTCAGTAATGCCAAGGCAAATTATGTATTGAATGTTTCCCGTTTTTTTATTGATGAAAAGATCACCGACGCACAGCTTTATAAAATGAGTAATGAAGATGTGATCCAATACCTTACCCAAATAAAAGGCGTTGGCCGGTGGACCGTGGAAATGATCTTAATGTTTACCCTGGGCAGGGAAGATGTTTTTGCTGTTGATGACCTGGGTATACAACAGGCCATTTGTAAACTGTATAAAATTGATGCGACAGATAAAAAAGCAATGAAAGAAAAAATGCTGAGCGTTTCAAAAAAATGGAGCCCGTACAGAACGTATGCCTGTAGGTATTTGTGGGGATGGAAGGATAATGTGCCCCAGACACCATCTCCGCCTATTAAAAGAGGGCCTAAAGCAAAATAAACTAAGAGGGTAAAAGAGGAAATGAGCTGAAAGAGATTTAAAAGATCGGTCACCACCTTTTTCCTCCTTTTCTCTTTTGGCCTCTTAGACCCAATCCATTGCTTTAATAATTAGTTCTAAGTATTTTTTATCCGTTTCGTCAAACTGGTCAAGTTCATCGCTGTCTACATCAAGCACAGCTACTACTTCTCCATTCCTGATTACAGGTACTACGATCTCTGACCTGGATAAACTGCTGCAGGCAATATGGCCAGGGAATTTTTCTACGTCAGCAACAATTAAGGTTTCTGCATTTTGCCAGGCAGCACCGCATACACCTCTTCCTTTTTTTATCCTCGTGCAGGCAACCGGCCCCTGGAATGGTCCTAAAACGAGTTCTTCATCCTGGGCGGGGCCGAAGGATTTTACTAAATAAAAACCAACCCATAACCATTTGAATTGTTCTTTTAATGCTGCGCTCACGTTAGCGAGGTTGGCAATAAGGTCGGGTTCGCCTTCTAGCAAAGCTTTTATTTGAGGAATAAGTGATTGGTAAATTTCAGCTTTGCTGCCCTGTATGATTGTTAAATCTTCTGCCATTAGGTAAAGGTAAGTTGAAACTGCAAAAAAGGGAATAGGCTAAGAAGAGAAAAGAGTAAAGAGCTGAAAATGAGAATTACATAAATCAGGTTTATCTCTTTTCCTCTTTTGTGCTCTTAGCAAGAAACAGTTAAACTTTTAGTAAGATCATATCACTATAAGAAACAGAACAATAATCCTTCTCATCAATTCCAAACAATGCAGCATACTCATCACACTGCGCCTGCAATTTTTCTTTACCGATGGTTCCTTCTTTATCAATCGCCTCTACTTCAATAAAAGTTCCAAGTCCTTCAACAGTATCAAAATGAAATTTTACATTGTTGATGAAATAGATCCTTCGCTCTTTATCAACCACAGCTTTTATGCCCAGGGTTTTAATGAGAATTTCCTTCAGTGTTTTTTCTGGCTGGTGTTGGTATAATAAAACATGACTGGATTTAGCTCCTGCAAAATCTTCCCGTTCATAATGTATCAATGCGTTTTCAA
>JBDSXS010000288.1:0-14903 GCA_039926045.1 Ferruginibacter sp. | reverse complement strand
GTGATAAAAATTCCTCTTGTTGGTTTTAGCAGGTTTTCTTTTTCGGCAAAAAAATCATCTGTGGCAAATAACACTTTACCACCCAGCCTTTCTGCTGCCAGGTCGGTTAACTGTGCAAATGCCGGTGCTTTCTTAATTATTTCTTTTACTTTTTCAAAAGCCATTGTCCTGAATTTTTTTGTACTATTTTTTTATTTTGATAAACACTGATACCGTTTACAATTGTTTGCTGAACTGTTCCGAAAAGATCTTGCCCGCAATATGGGCTGCAGTTATGCCGGTGTAAAACATCTACCGTCTTCACTTCAAATTTTTCATCCGGGTTCCAAACAACCAGGTCGGCATCATATCCTACAGCTATCATCCCTTTTCTTTTTTCAGCCTGTAAAAACCTGGCCGGGTGTTCAGTAAGCAAAGGAATGAATTTTTCAACGGAAATATTTTCTTTCATTGCTGTCCACGATGCAGGTAATAAAAACTGCAAACCTGCAATACCACCCCATGCTTTTTGAAGGTTACCTGTTTCCAGTTCTTTAATATCCGGCGGTGCGGGTGAATGATCCGTTGTAATAAAATCCAATACGCCCCTCTTAAATGCTTCTTTCAACTGCATATTATTTTCCTTTTCACGGATGGGCGGTGCACATTTATATAAACAGTTTGAATCAGGAATGTCTTCGGCATTAAAATAAATATAGTGGGCACAGGTTTCGGCAGTGATAGGCAGGGCTTCTTTTTTTGCCTCTTCAATTTTTTCCAGTGCCTCTGCAGATGATACATGCACAATATGTGTTTTACAGTGGTGTTTCCGGCAGAGCTTAATCATCAGGTCAATGGCATCATTTTCCCATTTCTTTGGCCGGCTTTCCAAATAATAACGATAGCTGTTTGGGAAATCTGAAAATTTATTGTCGACCTCTTTTTCAAAGATCTCACAATGCGCCAATAAAGGCAACCCATACTTTGCAATGATGGGCATGGCTGCATCAATTTCTTTTTCTCCCACATTGGGAAATTCATCGATGCCTGAATGGGTAAGAAAACATTTGATACCCAAAACACCGGCCTGCATCAATCCTTCCAGGTCATTTTGATTGCCCGGTATCAATCCGCCATAAAAGCCAACATTTACATGCATTTTATTTTTTGAAGCTTCCAGTTTTTCATTGAATGCAGCTACCGTGGTTGTAACCGGTATTGCATTTAACGGCATATCTACAATGGTTGTAACACCCCCGGCGGCAGCGGCCTGTGTGGCAGTATCAAAGCCTTCCCAATCTGTTCTTCCGGGTTCGTTGATGTGCACATGGGCATCAATAATACCAGGCATTAAAATATGATCGCCCACATCCTCTGCAGCATCCATTTTTTGATGATGTATTCCTGTGATGATATTATTTTCAATACATACTGTTGCCGGTTGAAGTTTTCCATCAAGCCAGCAACGGTTACTGTATATCATTCTTATTCTCCTCAAATTATTTTTATTAATTTTTGGGGCTAAGCCCTTATATCCCTGGCCTGAAGGGCAGGGATATTCAGAAGGCCCTTTTTTTATTTATATAATCCCATCAAAACTTTTTCAGGAGTGATGGGCGCATCATATACAATATTTGAATTGGGATTAAATGCCAGCACTGCATTGCGAATGGCAAAAAAAGCACCAATGCCATACATCAAAGGCGGCTCTCCTACAGCCTTTGATTTGAAGATGGCCATATCATTTCCATCTGTATTTAAGAATTTAATATCCAGGTTTTTTGGTATAGAGTAGATGTCGGGAATTTTATATGTTGACAATGCATTGGATAATAATTTACCTTCGGCATTATAGATCACTTCTTCCATCGTCATCCAGCCAATGCCCTGCACAATACCTCCTTCGCACTGCCCCATGTCAACAGCCCGGTTCATGCTGCTGCCGAAATCATGCACCACTTTTACTGCATCAATTTCGTAAGTGCCCCGCAAACAATCTACCGTGGTTATGGTAAGCGCCGTGCCATACACATGGTAAGCAAACGGGTGCCCTTTCTCAATGGTTTTATCAAAGTTTATAATAGGCGTGGCGTAATGACCTTTAGCACTCAGGTTAACCCGGTGCATAAAAGCCTGCCTTATCAAATGCTTCCAGTCAAATATAGAAGCTTCGTCGTTGATGTAAACGATTTCGTCTTTTATTTCAATGGTTGCTTCATCATCAGCTATTAATTCAGTTTTGATAAATGAGCAAAGGCGCTCCGTAATTTGCCTGCAGGCATCAAGTAGAGCCTTACCATTCAGATCGGCAGTTGAACTTGCTGCAGAGGGAGATGTATTGGAAACCCTTGTTGTATTGGTACTTTCCAGTTTTATTTTACCAGGCGATATTCCAAAGCATGTAGCAGCCACCTGCAGCATTTTTGAATTTACCCCCTGTCCCATTTCCACAGCACCTGTGCTTACGCCAACTGTGCCATCATTATATACATGTACCAATGCACGGGCCTGGTTCATCATGGTGTTTGTAAAAGAAATGCCAAAGCAAACCGGCATCAGTGATAATCCTTTTTTATAAAAATCATTTTGCTGATTGAATTGCTGAATTTCTTTTTTAGCCGCTTCAACATCATATAGCTCCATCACTTCATCCCAGCATTTTTTAGATTGACATTCTTTTACAATTTGCCCGTATGGAAATTCATCATTGTTATCCATCATGTTCTTCCGCTGAATAATATCCTTGTCAACATTTAATTTTTTTGCTGCATGATCAATAGCCGATTCAATAACAAACATGCCTTGCGGCCCGCCAAAACCACGGAAAGCCGTATTGGGTGGCAGGTTTGTTTTGCAGGAATGAGCAGTTACCGTTACATGCGGAACATGATAACTGTTGGTGGCATGAAATAAAGTTCTTTCTAAAATGGCTGGGGACAGATCTGCAGCAGCACCACCGTTTTGATAGAATATTGCTTCATAAGCAACAATTTTAAACTCTTCATCCAACCCGATCTTATAATCACTGCTGTACGGATTTCTTTTTCCTGTCATGCGCATATCTTCCATACGATGCGGAATACATTTAGCCGGCCGCTTTAATATCCAGGCAACCATGGCAGCCATGGTGCCCCATGCCGAAGCCTGGTCTTCCTTACCACCAAAGCCGCCACCAAGGCGGGGAACATCCACTTCCACTTTATTCATACCAACACCCAGCACTTTTGCAACTGTACGCTGTACTTGAGATGGGCCCTGTGTGGAAGAAAATATTTTTACACTGTCGTGTTCTGTTGGATATGCATAAGCACCCTGTGTTTCCAGGTACAACTGTTCCTGTCCGCCCGATTCGGTTTGCCCTTCAAAAATATATTTACAATTGCTGAAAGCAGTTTTCACATCTCCTATTACAAATTTCCGGGAGGGACTTAATAATTTTCCCTGTTCGAATGCCACTCTAGGGTCAGTAATTACTGGAAGAGGGTCAATCTCGATTTTTATTTTTTCAAATGCTTCTTCAGCAGCATCTTCATTTTCGGCTACGATCAGTAAAACGGGTTGTCCACGAAAATGAACTTCATGGTCTGCCAGGAATGGTTCATCTGCTATAATGCCACCGATCTGGTTCTCACCCGGTATGTCTTTATAAGAAAATATTTTTACAATGCCTTCCATCTGCTCAGCAGCAGCATAATCAATACTTTTTATTTTTCCATGCGCAACCGGGGAATCAAAAACTTTTACAAACAGCATGCCTTCCATTACGGGGATATCATCCACGTAAACAGACCTGCCTGTTACATGGCCGGCTGCATCGATATTACCGCCCCCTAAATCTCCGCCAGCAGGCGGAGGGCTTTGAATAGTATTAATATTTTTACCAGTATTCATTTATTTAACAACTCAATTTGAATTTATATACCAATAACCTGCTTAATCATTTCTGTGTTTGTTTTAAAATGTGCCAGGAATAATTGTCTCAACAGTAATTTTTTATAATCAGCAGTCCCCCGGGCATCGCTGATCGGGGCAATTTCTGTATTCATTATTCTAATGGCTTCCTTCAATATTTCTGCGTCGATCTTTTTACCTTTTAAGAATGAAGCCGTGTCTTTCAGGTATTTTGGAAATGGTGCTACGCCACCCGCTGAAATATGTATATCACCAATGATCCCTCCCCCATTCATTTGCATAGAGCAGGCTGAGTTTACGCTGGCAATATCCAAATGCATGCGTTTACTTACTTTTTCAAAACTGAAATTATCTTTTTGCGGAGGCGTGAAAATTATCTTTTCAATGATCTCATCCGCAACTTTATCAATTTGTTTATACCCTTTGTAAAAATTGTTGAGTTTTATAGTTCTTGTTGTTCCGTTCTTATTTAATACAATGTCACTGTTTAGTGCCAGGAAAAAGATACTCATATCGCCGATAGGAGATGCATTTACCAGGTTGCCTGCCATGGTAGCCATATTGCGGATGGGTGTGGATGAAATGAGTTTTATGTATCTCGACAGGTCAGGAAAAAAACCTTGTACCATTTTTGATTCGGCAAACGCCGTAACGGTAACAGCCGCTCCGATATGACATTGCCCGTTCTCCATTTTTATTTCCTGCAGGTGCCTGTTGTCAAACAAATGCGCCACTTCGGCCTTTTTTACTTTTAATGCTTTTTGTACAATAAGATCAGTACCGCCCGCCAGGTTTAATTTCTGATGTGCAGGATCTGTTTTTACTCCATTGTTTATTGTTTCTTTTAATTGCTTAAGCCTGTCTTTTACCTGTAAAAAATATCCAGGGATAAATTTTTGTTCAACCAGCCAGGTAATAGTACCTGTTTCAGGTTTACCTGCAATTTTTTCACTCAGCATAACTGCGGCCCGTTCAATAGATTTATAACCGGTGCATCGGCAGATATTTCCATCAATAGCCGCAATGGCTTCATCGTATTTTCTTGAGGTATCATTCAAAACAAAACCTGTAAGCGACATCACAAAACCAATGGTGCAAAAACCGCATTGTGTGCCGTTGGTATCTACCATGGCCTGTTGCACAGGTGTAAGTTCTTTCATATTGATGCCTTCTACCGAAAGAATATGTTTGCCTGCAGCATTACCCAGCGGCATCAGGCAACTGGTCATAGACCTGTAAATCAGCTTATCATTTTCAAGATCCCCAACCAAAATGGTACAGGCCCCGCAATCGCCTTCCCTACAGCCGATCTTTGTGCCCACCAGCCTTTTGTGATACCTGATATAATCCAGCACCGTACTACCGCCAGCCTGCGTTGCATTAACCAATTGATCATTTAGAATAAACTGAACCATTAATATTCGGTTTTGATTATGCTTTCACTCCATTTCCTAAATGCTTCAAGCGCTTCTTCTCTTAATACCTGCCTGGTAAATAATTTTCTTTCGGCAATTGGTTTTGCGATCTCTTCATAAATAAACTGGTCATCAAAATTTATGGCCGTTGCATCTTCTTTTGAATTAGCATAAAAAAGTTTTGCCGGTCTTGCCCAGTAGATGGCACCCAGGCACATGGGGCAGGGTTCGCAACTTGTATAGATTTCGCAATCATCCAGTTGAAAACTTTTTAATGCTGTGCAGGCATTCCTGATGGCCACCACTTCGGCATGTGCCGTAGGGTCATTGTTTGTTGTAACCTGGTTTACCCCACTGGCAATGATCTTTCCGTCCTTCACCACCACCGCACCAAAGGGGCCTCCTTTGCCTTCTTCTACATTATTGATGGAAAGCTTTATAGCTTCCATCATAAATTCTGAAATATCTTTACTCATGTAATATTTTTTTGAGTGCAACACCCGGCATTGCGGACATATATGAGAACCAGCAAGCAAACAGCAAAGTGTAGCAACGATAAAAATAACAAATTGCCTTTACGCAGACAAATAACATACTGGTTAACATTTAAGCTCCTGAACAGCTGCCCATTGATGAAGCAGTTTATTATATTTGTAAAGATGAATGTTCAGCATAGCTATTTATCAAAAGAACAACGCCTGAATGCAACTCAGCGCCTTACAGCATTATGGGCATTTACTGAAAGTGGCCTGGGCGGCATTATGCATGCCCTGCAAATACCTTTTACGGGTTTGTTGGTGGGCGGAATGGCGGTGATCATGATCTGCCTGATCGCTGACATTTCGGAGTATAATTACAGGCAGATCTTAAAAAGTGCCATCATTGTGCTGATCGTGAAAGCTATGGTTAGTCCGTATACCCCATTCCCCGCTTACATCGCTGTTTCATTCCAGGCTTTGCTTGGTTATGTATTGTTTAGTTTATTAAGGGTGAATTTTATCAGCATCATTTTATTAAGTACGATAGCCATGCTGGAATCAGCTGTTCAAAAACTGCTTATACTCACTTTATTTTTTGGCCAATCCTTATGGAAAGCCATGGATGGGATGATCGCATGGCTGGCTGATCAATTTGGACGTATTGTTTCAAACGGGAGTTATTGGATAGTTGGTATATACTTATTCATCTACCTGGCTGGCGGAGTTTTTATTGCCTGGCTGGCTTTCCGGACCATAAAAAGTTTCAACTCCGAAAATTTAACATTGACCCTGCATACAGGCGCAGAACCAGGCCCTGCTTTCATCGAAACAAAAAGATCTGTCATAAAAAATAATTACAAAAAGTTATGGGTATTGATCCTGCTGATGATCGTTTTATCTGTTATATTATTTGTTTTTGCTGAAGATAAGAAACAGGGGTGGTTAGCTGTTGCAAAAACAACCACCTGGACATTATCTGCGATATTGATCTGGTTCATGTTAATAGGCCCCTTGTTCACAAAAGTCATTCAAAGGTTGCTGCAAAAAAAGCAAAGCCGTTACAGCGATGAGGTTTTAAAAACATTGTCTTTTTTACCTGTGCTTCGGCGGCTAACGGCTTTAGCCTGGCAGCAAAGTAAATTACATCATGGTTTCAGAAGATGGTATTTTTTCTTTGCTTCGTTGATCCACACCACGCTCACTTATTCAGAACCTTCTGCAACATAAATAAATCCGCTGCATGTGTATTTTTATTTTCTCGAGGCCCATACATAGTGGTAAAACATCTGAGTTGTTACAGTGGTGCAACCGCCAGAAGAATATTCATGGCATATTAATGCCCGATATGAACGGTAGCAGAAAAATATTGGATATCCATACAAAAGCTGTTTTTGATATTGAATGCGCAGATACAGCAGCTACCACAGAACCGCTTACAGTTGTTGGCAGATTTCATTTTTACTCGGCTGTCTTTGAAAAAGCCAATTCCATTTTGCTGAATGCATTGATCCAAAAGCCTGGCTGGCTGGTGATTGATGAGGCAGGTAAATTGGAACTGGGGGAAAAAGGTTTGTATAATGGAATAGTAAAAGCCATCGATCATTATAATAATGAAAAAACTTCGGGAAACCTATTGATCACTGTGCGTAACAGCTTATGTGAAGAGGTGATCTCTTTTTTTAAAATAAAGAATTACAGGATCATTCATACGGTGGAAGAGCTTAAGTAAATTGGTTCCAAAAAGAATCCCCCGTTAAACCGGGGGAAAAATTAATACAGTTAACAGCTTTTACTCGTGCATTACAAGTATGGGCATTTTACTGTGGTATGATAATGTTTTGGCGCGGTTGCTGCTTAACAATTTTCCGATGAAAGAATGGTTCTTTTGAATGGCAATGATCAGGTCAATATTCCTGCTTTCTGCAAAAAGATTAATGGCTTCGTCAACATCATACAGGCGCATAAAATAAAATTCCGGATTATAATCAGCAAACATCTTTTTTAATTCCTGTTTTTCTCTCTCATAATTTTCTGTGAGCGATATATAATGCTCCTTATCAACATTAACAACGTGTAATTGTGGTTTAAAAGCATCCAGGAAACCCTTTATCAGGCCGGAAGGCATTGTTTCAACAGTATTTTTAAAATCTGAAGTAAGCATCACATTTTTAAGCGGGCTGAAGGCTGCGCTTTCCGGAACAATTAAAACAGGGCAAACTTTTCTTTCAGCCATCTTTAATGTATTGCTGCCGAAGAATACCTGTGCAATTGCTGACTTACCGGTGATCCCCATAATGATCAGGTTAGCACCACGGTGGCGGGCAGTTTTTTCCAGGCCATCCACAAAATTACTTTCCTGAAAAGCCAGTACCTCAATTTGCAACTCCTGGTTTTGTGTTAACTCAGTTTTTACATTTTCAAGGGCGCCGATCGCATGGTCAGCTTCTACCGGTTTGTCATAGCTGTGGTACAAAAGTATTTTTATATCTTTTCGGCCGGCTAATAATTGAGCAGCATATCTTGCTGCATTTAAAGATGTTTCGGAAAAATCTAACGGTATAATAACTGTATTCATAAAAGTAATTTTTGTTTTATTGAGTGCAAATTTACTTTATTTATAGATAAAACCTATCTCTTTTATGTTTTTTGAGTGCCTTATTCAAGTGCTGATTATTTATCTTTGTCCCCCATGGCTCAAAAAAAATTAGAACGGTTTGCCGCAATAAAAACTTTTTCCAACGTACTGGAATACCCGGTGGATATGAAAGGGAGATGGGCCAATTTTTTTACAAATAAAAACCCAATAATACTGGAACTTGCCTGCGGAAGGGGTGAATATACCGTTGGTATGGCCCGGCTGTTTATAAACCGCAATTTTATTGGTGTTGATGTTAAGGGCAACCGGATGTATATTGGCGCAAAAAAATGCCTGGCAGAAAAATTAACTAATGCAGGTTTTTTACGTACGCAAATTGAAAAGCTTACCGATTATTTTGCTGCAGGAGAAGTTGCTGAAATATGGATCACTTTTCCCGATCCCCAACTCCGTACTTCCAAAGCAAAAAAAAGGTTGACACATCCGAGGTTCTTAAGGTTATACCAACAGATCTTAACCCCCGGCGGATCCGTCCACTTAAAAACAGACTCCCCTGATCTATACCAGTTTACAAAAAAAGTGTCTGAACTTTATGATCTGTCCATTGTTGAAGATTCAGATAATGTTTATGAAGAACCGGTTATAAAAGAAGAGCTTAAAATAAAAACGCATTATGAAAGTCTGGACATTGCGCAGAGTAAAAAAATACATTACCTGAAATTTACGCTGCCGGCAACAATAAAAAACATGGATGATCAACTGCAGGAAATACTGAGAGATGAAGAATAGCTGGATCGAAGGAGAAGATTTTTATTACAATGAACAGGGCTTTATTGTACTTACTGCCAAATATCATCTTGACAGGGGCCATTGCTGCGGCAATGGGTGTAAGCATTGTCCTTACGGATATGTGAATGTTCCGGAGCAGCCTCCCCAAACCCCTCCAAAGGAGGGGCTTTAACACCTCAAAATAAATTGTATCTTTTCTGATATGAAAAAGAAAAACTCTAAAAATATTCTTACCGTTAAAACTCCTCCCCCTTTGGGGGTTCCTGCCAAGGGAACGAACGAAGTTCATGGGAGGGGGCCGTATAGTTTTTTTGCTGATGTTTATGATGTAGTGAGGCAGATACCTAAGGGTAAAGTAACTTCCTATGGCGCTATTGCTGCGTACCTGGGAACCAAGCTAAGTGCCCGTATGGTTGGCTGGGCAATGAACGGCGCAGGTAATGCAAAACCAAAAGTGCCCGCACAACGGGTAGTGAACAGGAATGGAATGCTCTCGGGAAAACATCATTTTTCTACACCAACCACTATGGAAGAATTATTAAAGAAGGATGGTATTGCTGTAAAAAACGATACTGTTGTTGATTTTAAAAAAAGGTTTTGGAACCCGGCAGAAGCATTGGGCCTATAATTATATCACTGAACTACCAATAATTTCCTACATTACTGTAATAGTATTTTAATAAACAGTTTTACCATGAGCAATACGCTGATCACGGGGCATGTTTCTTTCGTTAACCACGAAAAGAAATACATCATTATTGAGTATGAGCAAAACGGCAAGAAAAAAGTAGTGAATGGAAATGTTGATGAAAAGCTGCTTAAAAAGAAACATGTATTCCATATCGGGGATACAGTTAGTTTCAATATAGGCTTGTCTGGCCGTGGGGACAGGATGACTGCTACCAATATACAGTTCATGTATAATAATGCATTGGACGTACTTATCAATAAAGCCAAAACAGAAAATAATTTTATCGGTTATCTGAAAATTGTTGATGACAAATATTTTGTAAAAGAGATCGACAGTTATTTATTTTTTCCGGCGCCCTTATCACCCTGGCAAATAAAACCCACCGAAGCCGAATTAAATGAAGCTGTAACTTTTGCGCTGGATAACCTGGAGAAAAAAGAAAAGATCAGCGCATCGCTATTTACACAAAAATTTATCCCGGAATATTATTCTGCAGAAAGGGCTTTTAAAAAAAATGAACCGGTTGAAGCTGAAATATATAAAATTACAGACTACGGCATTTACCTGAATGTATTTGGCGATAAGGTGCAGGCCAAGATCCCGGCCAAATCTGCTAACCTGGCCGAAGGCCTGAAAGTGGGCGATCCATTAAAAGTTCGTATCACTTATTTCAGCAAAATGAAGATTGTTGTTGAACCTGCCTTATAACTCATCCAGCTCCGATTCACTTATTTGTAATTGTGTCAGCATCTTATTTTTTGATGGTCCCATCACTGCAAATAAAAACATGATCACTATGGACAGGGCAAGGAAGGCATAATTCCCCGTAAGAAAAAAACAAATGCTGCAGAAGATGGCAGGTCCTTCTAAAAGTGCCCATTGAATAATAGAAGCAGCCCTGTACTGTGCAAATTTTTGCCTGGCATCGGTTTGCATCTCCCGGGTCAGGATCAGTTTCTTTTTAAAAATTGTAGTGCCTGCATAAACCCCGACTGCAGTTAAGATCAACGCTGCAACCTGCAGGACCTTTTCCAGCCCGGAGGCGGAGGGCACAATTGATTTTGTGTAAATGATATACACACATAAGGCGGCAAAAAATATCTGCCCCATGAGTAATGCCTTATGCAGTATGTGCAATACTTTTAAGGCATTTCCTTTTTGCATAGCTTTTGTATTAATTATAATAAGGACTTATCATTAAATAGACGATCACGCCTGTAATGGCCACATAAAACCAAACCGGCCAGGTAATTCTCACCAGCTTCTTATGCTTATCATATTCGCCGGTAAGCGCCCGGTAAGCTGTAAACAAAATGAAAGGAAGGATTATGGCTGCCAATGGGATATGCGTGAGCAGGATGAAATAATAAACCAACCTTAAGTTACCTACCAGCATTTTTTCATCCATGCTTAAAATCCCATCGTGGTTCATGTCGCCATATTTGGTATCGCCGGCCAGTAAATGGTGAGCTATATAAGAAACTAAAAATAATACCGACAATAAAATGGCAGTCAGCATTATTTTTTTATGAAGCAGGTATTTATTTTGTTTCGCCGCAAAAAGCCCTGCCAGCAATAGAACAGCAACTATTGAATTGATAACAGCATTTAGTTTTGCAAAAACGTGCACATCAAAGCCAAGGTCAACCTCCAGTTTATACTTACTTAAAAGAATCACGGCTGCAAAGACCACTATCGATAGGGTAAAAATTAAAATTTTTGCTTTTTTATCATTCTTTGTAAGAGAAGGCTGTAACATAAATTAACTTTGTTTTTCCTGTTTATTTTTTTGACGGTTAAAGATCAATATAACCACAAATACGATCCCGATGGCAATAAAGATCATTGGAAGAATGGGGATGAATTCGCTGAATACTGAAGGCTTTTTCCTGTCCTTTTCCAGCATAAGCAAAGGAATATCTCTTACCAGTTGATCCTGCTTAATCGTATCAAAGCCATTGTACCAGCCCCTTACGATCCGGTTACTGTCCAGTAAAAAAAAGTTTTCGGTATGAATGAAAGCAGAATCTACGGCTGTGTCGGCAAGCACGGCCTTTAATTCATTCAATGCAAAATCATAGATCTCTTTTTTATCGCCTGTTACAAACCACCAGGTATCATGATTGGCGCCATATCGATCAGCAAATTTTCGTAATTGTGGTACCGAATCATGTTCCGGATCCACACTGATCGAAATGAACTGTACAATGCTGTCATTTTTCACGAAGGAGTCTTGCAGCCTTTTCATGCTGCGTGCAAGGCCGGGGCAAATACTTGGGCATCTTGTAAAAAAGAAATCAATTACCAGGATCCTGCCCTTCAAGTCATCCAACGAAACTTTTTTGCCGAGCTGGTTGGTAAACTCTATGTTCTTTACTTTATGCCAGATGGTATCAGTTACAGTTTTGCCATTCTTTTCAGATACAACAACACTGTCGGGCAAAAAATACCTACCCGGCATATGTACTGCATCTTTACTATAATATTTTACAATATAGTATCCTGCAAAAGGAAAAACCAATGCAAGCATCAATGCTAATATTGCTTTTTTATTCATAGCCCCTCCTAAATCCTCCCCAAAAGGTTGGACTTTTTAACAGCGTGATAATTTGTAGTCCCTTCATTTTTCTTCCTCTTTTATTTAGTGCAAATTTACGGCAATGACGACCATTTAATTCATAAACAAAAAACCATCCTGCCAACAAAGGCGGGATGGTTACTATTTAAACCTGTTCAACAGGATTATTTTTTTGCGTCTTTATCAACAGCAGGCTGATGTTGCTCCTCCGTTGGGGCAGGGCGGCTATGGCCATTTGTGTTACGTAAATTTTTCCATGCATTACCATCCCAAAGGAAAGCAGCAATGAACCAAACAAATAACATAAGCGGCACAATGATGGTCATGATCATGTTCCTTATCTCATCACCCAGGTGCATAAAAATAGAAACGATATAATAAGCCTTGGCTAGTGTTAATGCAGCGATCAGCAATTTTGTTGACAGAGTTAATGGATATGCTAATTGCCCATGTTTCCAATATAAAAAATATCCCAGTCCTAACTCAATAGCCGTCAATGCTGATAATACCCAAAATGTCTTCCAAATTCGGCCCGTGCCTGAAGCGTGTTCCGGGGCGTGTGTAATTTCCGGAGATGATACTTGTGAACTCATAATTATATTTTAATAAATTACTTTAATTTTTTTAAACAAGATAAAAGCAAAGGAATACAAATACCCAAACCAGGTCTACAAAGTGCCAGTACAGCCCCGCTTTTTCAATCATCTCGTAATGTCCACGCTGGTCAAAATGTTTTAATCTGGTTTTGATCAACATAACCAGGTTGATGATAACACCGCTAAATACGTGGAATCCGTGAAATCCTGTTATACCAAAGAAATAACCTCCAAAAGCAATTGGGCCGCTATGTGTAACATGTAATCCCGAAGCAGTGATCTTATTCACAAGTTCGTTATCCGATAAGGCGGAAATATTATGCGCTTCTCCTGCACCATGCAGCGTGGCGGCTATTTTAACCAATTGGTCGTGCGGTGTTTTTTGCAGTGCTGCAAGCATTTCTTCATGGGGCAATTCGGCTCCCCATGGATTTGATTTTACTGTTGTTGCTAAAGGTCCAATGGTTCCATCACTCAACAAAGCAACATGCTCACCGGTTAATAAATGTGTCCACTCCCAGGCCTGGCAACTAAGGAAAGCAAGTCCCCCCAGGATGGTCAGGACCATGTATTTCTCAACACCTTTCCTGTTCATTTTATGTCCTTCATGCACTGCCAATACCATCGTAACAGAACTGAAGATCAGGATAAATGTCATTAAACTTACAAATGCAAGTGGCAGGTTAGCATGCCCGGCAAAAGGGAAAGCATTAAACACGTGGTTAGGATCGGCCCAATGATTTACGCTGAAACGAATAGTACCATAACTGATCAGGAATGCACCGAAAGTAAAAGCATCGCTCATCAGGAAGTACCACATCATCACTTTACCATAGCTAATATTAAACGGGCTTCTTCCCCCGTTCCACCATTTGGTATTTGTTGGTATCGCTGTTGTTGACATAATAGCCTCACCCCAACCCCTCTCCTTTGGAGAGGGAACTGCTATGGGGCAGTTTTTAAATTAAAAAATATATTTTTCTTCTTCTTTCAATCTTCGCTTTCATCTCCTCCGTAATCAGTTCCCCCTTTCCTTCGACTTCGCTCAGGATTGGCCGGAGGGGGTTTTCTATCTTATCAGTATTAAAAATATCAATAAATAGATCCATAGTACATCTACAAAGTGCCAGTATGTACTTACCAGTTCAACCGGAACACTATTATAGATCCTTGTTTTTGTACTGAATGCTTTTGCAAACAATACGATCAGTGCTATCAACCCTCCTATAACATGGGCAGCATGCAGGCAAACAATAACATACATAAAAGAATATGATACATTGCCTGTAAGTGTAACCTGCTTTGCCCATAATTGCTGAAATCCTATCACCTGAAAAACAATAAAAAGAACTCCAAGTACAAGCGTAGCCAATACCAGGCTCCTGTACCTTTTCATTTCACGCTGTTTAAATGCCCTTTCTGCCAAAAAAATGGTAGCACTGCTAACTATGATCGCAACAGTACTGAACCAAAAGAACTGTGGCAGGTCAAACGATTGCCAGTTTGCCTGGTTGCGTTTAACAATATAAGCACTCGTTAACCCTGCAAACATCATCAACAAACTTCCGATGCCCACCCACAGGGTAAATTTATGCGGATGAATTTTTTTTCTTTGTTCCATTGCCACTATGCTCATATCACTTTGTCCCACGTGGGAATTTTATTTAATTTTTTTGTTACCAACATTATCTTTTCATGGCATCATCGTTGTGTCACTCCCTTGTACTTTTTTTTCTTTATTCGGCTTTTTACCTCATCCTCCACCTCCTTCTCCTTAAGGAGAAGGAGCGGTACATTAAACATATCCGAACATTATCTCTCCCAAATCATCATCAATTCTTTTCATCAAAAATTCAATCATCGCTATC
>JBDSXS010000287.1:0-3351 GCA_039926045.1 Ferruginibacter sp. | reverse complement strand
TTACTGGATAATCATCTTATATCGCCTGGCCTGTTCTTTAATGATCCTTTCCACTTCTGTTTCTAAAGTAGCCGCATTATTTTTATTGGTTGCATTTTTTGCTTTTTCTGCAGCTATATAAGCATCTCTTTGTGTATTAAGTGTTGCTATTTCTTTTTGTACAGCACCGCGTTCTTTACCTTTTTCATCCACGATTCTTTTGATCTCTTCAGTGCTTTTGTTCTTTAAACTGTCTGGTAATCCATCTTTATCCATTTTTGCAAAATCAACAATACCTGCAGCTTTGGCATCTACCAGGTCCCATTGGGCATTGTTATAAACCTTGCTATTGCTTTTAGCTTTAATCCTTTTTAACCCAGCCTCTTTACTCATGGTGGTATTGGCCGCATCCATAGCCGACTGTTTTGCCAGGTAACTTCTTCCCCCGGAACCATAAGCCATATAAGTACCGTTCAGCTTCACATTGTAAGAATAGATCAGGCTGTCGTAGGGTGTAGGAATATCTTCTTCTTTCGCATTTTGATTGATGTTGGTAAAACTGCCATTGCCGCATTCCCCCGCTAAATTCCAGTGTTCTCGTATACCCTGCATTTTATCGCCGCAATAGATGGTATTCACCACCACGCCTTTGTTCTTTGCTTCGGTACAGGCTTTTGTGTAATGCAGGTTCCCCTGTAAAAAATCCTCGTTACCGGCAATAAAGATCACTTTATAATTTTCAGGTGACGCATCCCATTGAAGTTCCTGTAAGGAGCTGAAAATTACCTGGCCACAATATTCATCCCCACCATTTGTTTTTAAACTGAATAAATTCTGGGATAAAGAATCCAGGTCGTTAATAAAGCCATTGATCTTTTTTACATACCCGGCTTTTGCATCGTTGGTCGTTCTTCCATATTCATATAAGGCGATCTCAATTTTTGGCGAAATACCGTTGCACTGCGCCTTACCCATTACACTTACCATGTTCCATAACTGGGCTTTAGCCTGTTCGATCAATCCGTCCATACTACCACTCACATCCAATAAAATGGCAACCTGTATTTTAGGATCGGCATTTTTTGAAAGGGTAGTTTGTCGGGGTGATGAATAGGTAAAAGATAAAATGATAAAAGCTGTCAGAATAAAGATCGTTACAGCAGCGGGTTTAAAGAGTCGTGTCATAAATAATAGTTTTTAAGTAGATGCAGGTGTTTTATAGTTTGCACATGGTATAGCAGTAATTCAGTTTCTCTTTACAATTGTTTAACATTTGCCATAGAACTTTAAAATACAAAACCGATTTGGTAAGCTCCAATAACATCAGCTAACTTTACCAATATTTTATCAGATTCTACATTATGCAATTCGAAAGGAAAGACCTGAGTAATGAAGCCTTAACGGAACTATACAAAAAGCTGCTGCTACCCCGCATGATCGAGGAAAAAATGCTGGTTTTATTAAGGCAGGGCAGGATCAGTAAATGGTTCAGCGGTATTGGCCAGGAAGCGATAGCCGTTGGTGCCACGCTGGCGCTGCAACCCGATGAGTGGATCATGCCCCTGCACCGAAACCTGGGTGTGTTTACTTCCCGTAAAATGCCCCTGAGTAAATTGTTCATGCAATGGCAAGGTAATAAAGAAGGCTATAGCAAGGGAAGAGAAAGAAGTTTTCACTTCGGCAGTAAGGAACATCATATCTGTGGCATGATATCCCACCTTGGTCCGCAAATGGCCATTGCAGATGGTGTGGCATTGGCTTATAAATTGCGCAAGGAAGAGAAGGTCTCACTGGCTTTTACCGGGGATGGAGGAACCAGCGAAGGAGATTTTCATGAAGCATTGAATATCGCTGCTGTTTGGGACCTGCCGGTCATTTTCATCATTGAAAATAATGGATATGGTTTAAGTACACCGGTGAGTGAACAGTATCGCTGTAAGAATTTAGTTGACAAAGCCATTGGTTACGGTATTGAAGGCATACAGATCGACGGCAATAATATTCTATCGGTGTATGATACCATCAAAGGCGTTCGTGATTATTGCATCAAAAATCAAAAGCCATATTTAATAGAATGCATGACCTTCAGAATGCGTGGGCATGAAGAAGCCAGCGGTGTTAAATATGTGCCTCCCGAAATGTTTGAACAATGGGCAATAAAAGATCCTGTAAAAAACTATGAGGAATATCTTATTGCTGAAAATGTTTTAACGGCCGGGCAGGTTGACAATATTAAAACTGAGATCAAGGCGCATATAGAAACTGAACTGAAGATCGGGTCACAGGCGAAGCCGATGGTAGTTGATACAGCAGAAGAAATGAAAGATGTGTATGCCCAAAGGAAAGATACTGGATACTTGATGCTGGATAAGAACCTCAAAGTTATGGGGCCTGGCATCCAGCAACCAGTATCCAGCATCCAGCATCCGGCATCTCCTGAAAAGCGCTTTATCGACGGCATCAAAGAAGCCCTTCATCAAAGCATGGTCAAACATCCCAACCTCATCATCATGGGACAGGATATTGCAGAATACGGTGGGGCCTTTAAAATTACTGAAGGCTTTGTTCAGGAATTTGGCAAAGAGAGGATACGCAACACACCCATTTGTGAAAGCGCTGTGGTAGGTGCGGCACTTGGTTTAAGTTTGGAAGGATATAAATCCATTATGGAAATGCAGTTTGCCGATTTTGCAACTGTTGGGTTTAACCAGATCATCAATAACCTTGCAAAAATTTATTACCGCTGGAAACAAAATGCCGATGTGGTCATTCGCATGCCAACAGGTGGCGGTGTAGGCGCAGGACCTTTTCACAGCCAAAGTAACGAAGCCTGGTTTGTACATACGCCGGGATTAAAAGTTGTTTATCCCAGTACGCCTGCTGATGCAAAAGGTTTATTGATCGCTGCCATTAATGACCCCAACCCTGTTTTATATTTTGAACATAAAGCATTGTACCGCTCAGTAAGTGGTAAGGTGCCTGAGGAATATTACGAAGTGGAAATTGGTAAAGCAAGATTGGTTACCAGCGGTGACGATATCAGCATCATTACTTATGGTGCCGGTGTGCACTGGGCAATGGACTATGCAAAAAATCATCCCGATATTTCTATCCATATCTTAGATCTGCGAACATTGCTGCCACTTGATTATGATGCGATCAAAGCAGCTGTTAGTGCTACCGGAAAAGTTTTGCTTTTGCATGAAGACACATTGATCGGTGGTATCGGCAGTGAAATTGCAGCATGGATCGGCGAAAATTGTTTTGATGCACTGGATGCACCGGTGATGCGTTGCGCATCTTTGGATACACCCATTCCTTTTAATTTAGAACTGGAGAAAAATTTTATGGCGTACAGCAGGCTGGATGAAA
>JBDSXS010000286.1:0-7310 GCA_039926045.1 Ferruginibacter sp. | reverse complement strand
TCCTTCGACAGGCTCAGGAGAGAGGGTGTTGCGGAGAATAAAGCGAATATGAAAGGGAAATATTTTATAGGATTGGTTTTATTATTGGCTGCATCTTCCTGCAGTGTAAGGCGTTTTTTGCCCCCGGGTGAAAAGCTTTACATAGGATCAGATGTCATTGTTAAAAAAAATCCGGACGTAAAACAAACAAACTCGCAGTTAAAAAAACATATAAAACTGGCCGTGAGCCCGCGGCGAAATAAATTTATACTTGGACAACCTTATAAAGTCTGGTGGTGGTATGTAATCGGCGAACCAAAAAATGAAAGAGGGTTAAAATCTTTTTTAAGAAGAAAATTAGGAGAAGCGCCTGTACTTAGCAGCAGGGTAAATGCTGTTGTTACAGCAGAGAACCTGCAGGCATACATGGAAAACACAGGCTATTTTCATACAACAGTACAGGGCGACACCGTTAACAGGGGTTATTTTACAGAAGCCATTTATACCGCCCAGGTACAGCCGCAGTATCATATTAAAAGCATAACCTGGGTAAGTGACAGTTCCGATCTTTTAAAATTACTGGAGGACAGGCAAAAGCGGGGTATTTTAAAAGTTGGACAGCCATACCGTTTAAGTGACATCAGCGCTGAAAGAGATCAGCTGGACCTTTACTTAAAAACAAAGGGTTACTATTATTTCAACCCCGATTACCTGATGGCTTATGCAGACAGCACCGTTGGAAATAGGCAGGTAGACCTTTATTTAAATGTAAAAAAAACCATACCGGAAGCAGCCAAATATCCTTACCGTATCAACCAGATCATCGTTTTCCCAAACTATACACTGGCATCTAACAAACTGGATACCAATTTAACCGGGGCCATAAGATATGATGGACTGATCATTAAAGATTCGGCTAAGAAATTCAGGCCCAGGCTTTTTGCGCAAACCATTACTTACAGACCCGGCAGCTTATACAACAGCCGGAACCAAAATTCAACATTGAACCGATTCATCAGCCTTGGAGCCTTTAAATTTGTAAAGAACCGCTTTGAAGCATTGAAAGATACAGGAGACCTTCACCGGATGAATGTGTATTATTACTTAACACCCGCCAAGAGAAAATCATTCCAGGCAGAGATCGATGGATTTTCAAAGGAGAATAATTCATTGGGTGCACAGTTCAGTGTTAACTGGAAGAACAGGAACCTTTTTCGTGGAGCAGAGCAGTTAACTGTAAAAGCTTATACCGGGTTTGAAGTTTCATTTGCCGATTCACTACGCAGGAATAACAGTTTTCGTTTGGGAGGAGAAGCAAGAATAAGATTTCCACGCTATGCCGTTCCTTTTTTACACCTTAAGGAAAATAATTTCTATCCACCTAATACCAATTTACTATTGGCATACGAGCTGTACCGGAGACAATTATTTTACACGAAAAATCTATTTCGCCTGCAATATGACTTTACCTGGAAACCCAATATCAGAACCGAATTTACACTTGCCCCTGTATCTTTAAGTTATTTAAATGCAAGTAATGTAACAGATACATTTTATAAACAGGCCGTTGCAAATCCAACGATCCTGCTGAATGTATATTCGGAAGCTATCGTGGGCAGTTATTTTTCTTATACCTACAATAATTCACTGGGCAGGCGGAGAGATAAATTGTATTTCAATGCAAGTATTGACCTTTCAGGAAATATTCTCGGCCTGGTAACCGGTGCAAAAAGATTCAGGGAAAAAAAGATATTCAACACGCCTTTTGCGCAATATGTAAAAACGGATTTTGACCTGCATTATACCCGAACCTTACCCAATAAATGGGATTGGGCAAGCCGCATACAGGTTGGCATCGGGCTTCCATACAGCAACTCTGCGCTGTTGCCTTTTTCCAAACAATATATCATTGGCGGATCCAGTTCTATCCGTGGATTCAGGGTGCGTAGTTTAGGGCCGGGAACCTATAAGCCAACTGCAGAAGATCAACGTTTTTTCCAGATCATTGGCGGGGATTATAAATTCCTGGTAAACTCCGAAATAAGGATACCGATTACATCAAGCCTTCATGCCGCCGTGTTTGCAGATGCAGGTAATATCTGGACAAAGGATACTTTACTTTTTGGCCCTGCCGGCCAGTTAAGTGCAGCATGGATCAATGAACTTGCAGTTGCTTCTGGTGTTGGCCTGCGTTTTGATGCTGTTGTTCTGATCATAAGGGCCGACCTGGGTATACCATTGCGAAAACCTTATTTACCCGCCGGGCAAAGATGGGTGTTTAACCAAATTGATTTTGGAAGCAGATCGTGGAGAAGAGGAAATCTGATTTTAAATATTGCACTGGGCTTGCCTTTTTAGTGCTGCAAAAAAAAATAATTTGAAAAAATACCTTAAGATATTCCTGGTCATTCTTGCGCTTGCACTTGTTGGTGGCTGGATATACTGGCAGCAATACAAAAAAAGTATCATCAGGAACAGTATTGAAAATGCGGTAGCCAATGGCACCGACAGTTTATATTTTATTCATTACGACAGTTCATACATTGATGAAGTAAATGGCAATGCCTCTTTTTATAATGTAACACTGCAGTCAGATTCTTTGCAAAGACAACTGGCGCTTTTTGATACGGCTTCTGCTACTGTGATCTACAATGTTCGTATTGATGAAGTAACCATAAAAGGAGCTAATATCCAGGGACTGATAAACAATACGAGTATAGAAGCAACATCCATCCTGATCAAACACCCGGTTGTGTACATCATCCGTTCAGGTAAAAAAGAAAAAAAACTATTGAACAGCAGGGATAGCTCGGTCATTTATGAAAAACTGCTCGGTAAATTCAAAAGCATTAATGCAGAAGAAATAATAGTAGAACAGGGGCAATTGTTCTTTTCGGATAAGACCGGTGAACCCAATACTGCGCTGAAAGACATCAACATCGAGTTAAAAAAATTCAGGATCGACAGCACCAGGAACTATGATAATATTGTGAGTTACTTTGTTAAAGACATTATTGCAAAAGTAAAAGAAGTGTATATAAAGGGAGAGAAGAACCTGGCCACATTCACCGATGTAGAATACAATGCGCCTGAACATTTTATCCGGCTGAAAAAATTCCAGCAAAAAAATGATAAGGGCCAGATCGTATTTGATGTCAATAACACGGCTATCAATAATATATCTACCAATTCTTTTATTGTGAACCAGCAGCTACAGGCAGAAGAGCTCATCAGTGATGGCGGTACCCTTACCTTTTACAGTAAACTAAAATCAAAAACTGATACGCTTAATTCAGATATAGAAATTGACAACAATTACTTTGATGAAGCACTCATCAATAAAGTAGCAATTGGAAATACCAAAATACTTATCTATAACAGGGAAAAGCCAAATGAGGACCCTTTTATATTGACCAATGTTAAGTTTAATGCTACGGATATTCAAAAATTACATTCGGGTACCAATATAAAGAACCTCATCAGCAGCAGCAACTGGCAATTATCGGCAGATGGTTTTTCATTTATGGACAAGGATAATAAGTACAGGATGCATGTAGGAGCTTTCGACATCAATAACGGGAATTCTTCTATGAGGGTGCAAAGTTTTACCATGACACCCTTGCTTTCCGAAGCTGCTTTTTCCCAAAGTCTGAAGCAACAGGATGACCTGTATAATCTGGACATTAAGAATATAACATTAACCGGGATAAATACGAGGTTGCTAATCACACAAAAAAGGCTGGAAGCAGAAACGGCTACTATTCAACCTGTATTTAAGATCTATAGAGACAGAACTGTTGCCGAAAATACAACAAGTAAAGTTGGAAAATATCCACATCAATTATTGCAGAAGATCAAATTCCCTTTCAGTATTAAAAAACTAATTATAAAAGACGGTATGGTATCTTATAAGGAAAAGGCTAAGGAGTCAAAACAAACAGGCACTGTCTTTTTTAAAAATATCAACGGAACAATTAATAACGTTACCAATATTCCCGATCTGATCAGCAAAAATAATATGCTCGTAATGGATGCAACGGCCAGCTTTATGGGCATTAGCTCCTTACATTCCGTATGGAAACTGCCGCTTAACAGTAAAAATGGGGCTTTTGATATATCCGGAACTGCAGGTGGTTTCAATGCGCCTTCTTTAAATCCCATGATCGAACCATTGGGAATGGCTTCAATAAAAGCGGGTAAAGTAAATCAACTCAGTTTTAATATAACAGGTACCGACCATACTGCAAGGGGAACTTCCACTTTATTGTACGATGGCCTTAAAGTTGAGCTGTTAAAGAAAGATTCGGGTGACGTTAAAAAGAAGAACTTCATGAGTATGTTAACCAATGCCCTCATCAAAGATAAAAACCCACAAAACGGTGTTATCAGGAATGGGGAGATCAGTTATGAGAGGGATGTCACCAAATCATTTTTTAACCTGGTATGGAAGAGCCTTTATTCGGGGATCAAAAAAACTGCACAAAAACTTTAATATAAAAATCAACCTTAGAGCCAGTTTTTTTATTTTGCACCTGGATTTTAAACCATCAGGCGTTTAATCAGTCATAAACCAGCTCAATTGATCAGTTAACATAATTCTTATAGGTATGCCGGTCTCCAATCGTCTAAAAAATCAGCATTTATTATGGCGCAGCGCTTTTGGTCCCATGGCCGAAAATTCGGCTTCGCTTGATACCACCTCTCAAAAAGACCTGTGGCAGCTTTTAGTAAAAACGTCTTCCAAACCTGTTGAAAAGATACAGGTGACCAATAACCCACTTGATGACTATAATGTGAAGATGGATACTCCTGCGGATGTACAAAACGCAATGAATAATGCAGAGATGCGTAAAAAAATGCGTGAAAAGTCCAGGGACGACCTGAAAACGATGAACATTCGCTGGCTTGATACTTTGATCAACAGCGAAGCCCAGTTAAGGGAAAAAATGAGCCTGTTCTGGCACGGGCATTTTGCCTGCAGGATACAAAATAGTTTTTTTCAGCAGGAGCTGTTACATATTATCCGCACCAATGCACTTGGTAGTTTTGCAGATATGCTGAAGGCAGTAAGCAAGTCACCTGCCATGCTGCAGTTCCTGAATAACCAGCAAAATAAGAAATCACATCCAAACGAAAACTTTGCCCGTGAAGTGATGGAACTTTTTACCATGGGCCGGGGCAATTATACCGAGCATGATGTAAAGGAAGCTGCCCGGGCTTTTACCGGTTGGGCCTTTAATGCAAAGGGCGAATTTGTCTTCCGAAAATTTCAACACGATGATGGCAACAAGACATTCCTGGGCAAAACAGGGAACTATGATGGAGACGATATCCTGAACATCCTTTTAGAAAACAAACAAACTGCCAATTATATCAGCAAAAAGATCTACCGCTATTTTGTAAATGAAAACGTAGATGATACAAACCAGCAATGGTTAAGCAAAAGATTTTACAGCAATAATCATGATATAGCTAAACTCCTTGAAGATATATATACCAGCGATTGGTTCTATGCAGAAAAGAATATTGGAACCAGGATAAAATCTCCCATTGAACTACTGGCCGGCATCAGGCGGTTATTACCCATGCAAATGGAAAATGACCAGTCACAGCTTTTGTTTCAGCGTGCACTGGGGCAGGTATTGTTTTACCCGCCAAATGTAGCAGGTTGGCCAGGTGGCAAAAGCTGGATCGACAGCAGCTCTTTAATGTTGCGGCTGCGGATTCCCCAAATATTCTCTGCAAATGATGTAATTGATATCATGCCCAAGGTAGATGATGATGTGGCGATGGGGCAAATGATGCAGGCTGCTAATAAAATAAAAGAAACAGTTAAAGGCGGCACGGCTTATATACAATGGGAAACGGTAAATAAGATATTTGAAAAAATACCCCGGGAGAAATTATTGGAAAATATTGCCGATACCGTTTTACAAACCAACAGCCAGGTAAGTAATGCGGTGCTGGATAAATACGTAAATACAGGAAGCAGGGAAAACTATATTAAAAGCGCTGTAGTAAATCTGATGGCAACACCGGAATATCAATTATGTTAATCTGCTGTTAGCTATTAGCCGTTAGCCTTTAGCTAACAGCTAATAGCTAAAGGCTAAAAGCTTTTTAAAATGCTTATTAAAAGAAAGGAGTTTTTACAGGTAAGTTCATTAGCTACAGCATCCTTTATGCTGCCCAAGTTTTTAAAAGCTTTTGAAAAGCCAATGATGGTGCCGCCGGGTAATAAAGTGGTGGTGGTGATCCAGTTCAGCGGCGGTAACGACGGACTGAATACGGTAATACCGGTTCGTAATGATATTTATTACAGGGAAAGGCCAAGGCTGGGTATTACAAAAGACAAAGCCCTGTTATTAACCGATGAAACCGGATTGAACCCTGCACTGGAAGCCTTTAAAGGATTGTATGATGATGGAAGCCTGGCCATCATGAACAGCGTGGGTTATCCAAACCCCGACCGGTCGCACTTTAGAAGCATGGATATATGGCACAGCGCCAGCGAGAGCAATGAATATGTAAATACGGGCTGGCTTGGTCGCTACCTGGATGCACAGTGCAAAGGTTGCGATAAACCAACACAGGCCATGGAACTGGATGATGTATTGAGCCTGGCGTTGAAGGGTGAAGAAAATAAAGGACTTGCTTTTAAGGATCCAAAAAAATTATTCAACAGCAGCAATGGAAAATTTTTGAAAGATGTGAACAGCGATCATAAGAACGGCGAGGAAACCATTGATTATTTATACAAAACGATGAGCGCCACACTCAGCAGCGCCGATTATATTTACCAGCAAAGCAGGGTACACCCAACTTCCCAATCATACCCCAATACCAACCTGGGGAAGGATCTTAAAACGATCGCTTCACTTATTTTTTCTGATATCAATACCAAAGTGTATTATGTTTCACTGGGCAGTTTTGATACACATGTTAACCAGGATAACCAGCAGAAAAGATTATTTACCGAACTGAATGATGCGGTTAAGGCATTTACAACCGACCTGAAAAATAACAACCGTTTTAATGATGTGTTGATGATGACCTTCAGTGAATTTGGCCGAAGGGTTACACAAAATGCAAGCAATGGAACCGATCATGGTACTGCCAACAATATGTTCTTTATCAGCGGGGGCTTAAAAGAAAAAGGTGTTTTAAATGCCATGCCCGATCTGAGCGATCTGAACGACGGCGACCTGAAACACAAAGTTGATTTTAAAAATGTCTATGCTACAGTCCTGAACAAATGGCTGGCGGCAGATGATAAAATGATCCTGGGGAATAAATATTCGCATTTGAATTTTATATAGATAGGCTAAGAG
>JBDSXS010000285.1:0-7885 GCA_039926045.1 Ferruginibacter sp. | reverse complement strand
ATATTCTGGGCAGAAATATTTGTTATTAAAAAGATTGAAAAGCAAAGCAGCAGGAAATATTTTTTCATTTTATAAATATTTGAGTGTTAAATTTAACGAAACAATACTGTTTATCATGACAAATAGGGATGCGCTGATCAATAATTTTTATACTTCCTTTCAAAAGCGTGATTGGCGTGGCATGAACAGCTGTTACAGTGATGATATTGTTTTTTTTGACCCTGTATTTGGTTTATTAAGAGGAGATGAAGCCAGATCCATGTGGGAAATGCTTTGTACAAATGCCAAAGACCTGAACATATCCCATTCCAATATCAAACACCTGGATGATGAGTACAGTACCTGTGATTGGGTAGCCACTTATACGTTTTCAAAAACCGGCAGAAAAGTAATTAATAAAATCAGGGCCAATATGCGTTTTGCAGATGGTAAGATAGCAGAACACAGCGATGCCTTCAGCCTCCATAAATGGAGCAGTCAGGCATTGGGATTTATGGGATGGCTGCTGGGCTGGAACAGATTTTTTCAAAGAAAGATACAGAACGGCGCAAGGAAGAATTTGATAAAATTTATGGCAAACCTATAAGGTCTGCAGCGCTGCTTTCCTGCCTGGCAGACCTTATAGGTTTGCAGGTAAAAAAAACAATTTGTATATTTCATCATCTTTAACCAAAACTTTCAATCATGGGAAACTTCGATTATTTAAACTGGCCGGCCATTGCTGTGGCGGCCCTTGCTTATTTTGTATTAGGCGCATTGTGGTATTCTAAAGTATTATTTGCCAAACGCTGGATAGCCGACCTGAAAATAGATGTGAATAATCCTGATGCCAAAAAAGGTATGGGTATGATGTTTGGCGGATCATTGGTATTGATGTTTGTGCAATGCCTTGCTATAGCAGTATTGGCGAATAAGCTGGAAATTATTGGAGGATGCTGGATGAGCGGCGTTAAACTGGGTGCTGTTACCGGTGGTTGTTTTTGTGCTGCAGCAGTTGGAGTTAATTACCTCTATGAAAAGAAACCGTTTAGTTTGTTTTTAATTAATGCCGGTTATGCCATTGTGGGAAATATAATTGCTGCGATCATTATTTGCAGTTGGGCATAAACAGTTAGGAGTTAAGAGTTAGAAGTTAGGAGTTAGGGCTTACATCCAATGGAGTTCACAACTAATTCCTAATTCCTAATTACTCCACTGTAGTAACCTTTACAATATTTGTCGGCAGGTGTAACTCAACCGGTGTACTTCCGGTATTTACTACAACATCTCCGGGGTTTAAAAAACCACGTTCCCTTAAGATATTGATCTGGTCAAAAATAATATCATCCAGACTTTCCTCTTCGGCATAGTAAAATGCACGTACACCCCAGCTTAGACTTAATTGTGCCAGCAATGTTTTTTCCTTACTGAAAATATACAACGGCGCTTTGGGCCTGTAGCTGCTCAGCATAAAAGCGGTATAACCACTTTGCGTCATGCCGATCAATGCCCTGGCATTGGTATCATTGGCCAGTTTACAGGCACTGTAACAAATGGCATCACTTAAAAAAGAAGGGGAGTGGGGTTGAGGAGATAAAATATCATCCCGGTTATAATCGTATACACTTTTTTCAACTTCCAGGATGATCTTCACCATCGTTTCAACCACCACAGTGGGGTATTCACCCATGGCTGTTTCACCACTCAGCATCACGGCATCGGCACCTTCAAGCACAGCATTGGCAACATCACTTACTTCACTGCGGTTGGGTTTGGTTCTGTCCATCATACTTTCCATCATCTGTGTAGCCACAATAACCGGCTTGGCCCGGTGCATACATTTCCGGATCAGTTCTTTTTGAATAATGGGAACCTGCTCAACCGGCAGTTCAACACCCAGGTCACCACGGGCGATCATCACAGCATCGCTCACTACAATAATATCCCGGATATTTTTTAATGCTTCGGGCATTTCGATCTTGGCAATTACTTTGATCTTGCTTTGCTTTTCTTCCAGCTTCTTTTTTAATTCGAGGATATCGGCTGTTTTGCGTACAAAGGAAAGCGCTACCCAGTCAAGATTATTTTCAATAATAAAATCCAGGTCGTCATAATCTTTTTCAGTCATGGAGGGCATGGTCAATTCCGAATCGGGCAGGTTAACTCCTTTCTTTTGTGAAAGCATGCCTCCAATGGTTATGGTAACCAGGATCTCTTTTTCATTCAGAATTTCTTTAACCCGCACTTCCAGTTTTCCGTCATCTAAAAAAATACGTTCGCCAACTTTTGTATCCATGGCCAGGTGTGGATACGATACATATACTTTTGATCTGGTACCGTATATTTTTTCAGTGGTAAAAATGAGGTCCTCACCTTCTATCAATTCAATTTGTCCGCCTGTAATTTCCCCAACCCTTAATTTAGGCCCCTGAAGGTCGCCCAATATGGCAAGATTGAAAGGTTGGGATTTGCTGATCTTACGGATATGATCAATAACTTCTTTTTTATTGTCGTGCGTTCCATGAGAGAAATTTAACCTGAAGACATTTACGCCTGCTTTAGCCAGTTCCAGTAATTTTTCAAAACTGTCACATGCGGGGCCAACCGTTGCTACGATCTTTGTTCTTTTTTGAGAATGGGATATACCCGCTTCTTTATCCATTTGCTGGTGCAGGTACTTACTGATGTGTTTGCTCATTTATTCAATGCTAATTTTAAAAGAGATGATGTTATTTATGCCGGGTTTATGATACTGGATACTGGATACTTGATACTTGATACTTGATACTGGATCCAGTATCAAGTATCAAGTATCAGCCTTTCGTTTACGTCGCCAGTATCTTCACGATCTTCAACCACTCTTCACTAACGCGTTGTTTTTTCTTGATGGCTTCATCAAGCGGGATATAGTTTATTTTATTATTAACGATACCAACAAAAACATTATACCTTCCTTCCATCAGCGATTCCACTGCATGATAACCCATGCGGCTTGCAATAAGCCTGTCCATACAACTGGGCGAACCGCCTCTTTGTATATGCCCTAAAATACAAACCCTTACTTCCAGCAAAGGCAAACGTGATTTAATGATCTTGGCCACTTCATTACCGCCGCCAAATTCATCTCCTTCGGCAACAACAATTAAATTAACGAGTTTACGCCGCCTTTCTTTTTCGGCAAGCTGGCATATGATCGTTTCTATCTCCGTTTTTCTTTCCGGTATTAAAATATTTTCGGCACCTGTAGCAATGCCGCTGTGCAGGGCAATATAGCCGGCATCCCTGCCCATCACTTCAATAACAAATAAACGGTCGTGTGCTTCTGCAGTGTCGCGTATCTTATCAATGGCTTCAACGGCGGTATTTACCGCCGTGTCAAACCCAATGGTAAAATCTGTACCGGCAATATCCTTATCGATAGTACCCGGTAAACCAATGCAGGGAATATCAAATTCATGACTGAAGATCTGTGCTCCCCTGAAACTACCATCGCCACCTATGATCACCAAACCATTAATACCATGTTTTTTTAAATTTTCATATGCTTTTTTTCTTCCTTCAGCATCAAAGAATTCCTTGCAGCGTGATGTTTTTAAAATGGTACCGCCACGCTGAATAATGTTTGCAACGCTGCGGCTTTCCATGCGTATGATGTCATTTTCCACCATACCACTGTACCCCCGCATGATTCCAAATACTTCAAGACCATGGTAAATACCCGTACGTACAACAGCTCTCACACAGGCATTCATACCCGGGCTGTCGCCACCCGAAGTAAGTACACCTATTTTTCTAACCTTCTTTTTCATCCTTCAAAAATAAGACAAACACTTGATTTTACGTGTCTAAAATACACAATTGGGATTTCAAACCCCTGTCAACAAATCATAATCCATTTTTAAAGTGCTGATTAATATAAAAATCGTACAGATCAAATTATGTATCTTGGCTAAAATATTTTTATGAAACTTGTATTACTGATCGCTACTTTTTTTATTGCTGAAAATACTACGGCACAGCTTAAATACCCCTCAGCAAGAAAAACTGACCAGGCCGATATATACTTCGGCACAACCGTAAGTGACCCTTATCGTTGGCTGGAAGATGATAAAAGTGAAGAGACAAAGGGATGGGTCACAGCAGAAAATAAAGTAACTTTCGGTTACCTCGATAAAATACCCTACCGTAAAAATTTCCAGGAAGCAATAGAAAAAGTATTTAATTATCCTAAATATTCCGCTCCCTTCCGCAATGGCGAATGGTTTTATTTTTATAAGAATAATGGCTTGCAGAACCAATCAGTACTCTATCGCCAGAAAGGGCTGAATGCTGCTGTGGAAGAAGTGATAGATCCTAATAAATTAAGTAAGGAGGGAACCACCCGAATGACGGTTTTTAATTTAAGTAAAGATGGGAGCTATGCAGTAGTGGGTTTGAGTGAAGCTGGCAGCGACTGGCAAACCTATTATGTAAGGGATATGGCCACCGGTAAAAACCTGGATGATAAAATTGACTGGGTGAAAGTAAGTGGCGTGGCCTGGGAAGCACATGGTTTTTATTATAGCCGTTATCCTGCTCCTGTGCAGGGAGCCAGCGCATTGAGTGTGAAGAATGAGAACCACCAGGTATGTTATCATAAAGTGGGTACTGCGCAGTCGACAGATAAACTCATTTATGAAGACAAAAACAATCCACTGCGTTTTCATACTGCCGGTACCAGCGAAGATGAAAGATTCCTGTTCCTTACTTTGAGCGACAGGAGTAAAGGCCTTGATGGTAATGCGATCTATGCAATGGACCTTACTTCGAAGGATAGAAAATTTTATCCGGTTGTACCAACCATATCCAACGACGATTATAGCATCATAGAAAATACGGCTGATAAATTTTTAATAAGTACAAATGCCGGGGCACCCAACAGCAAAGTGATCGCCGTGGATATTAAAAACCCCGACCTTAATAAAGCCATCACCATCATTGCTGAAAAAAAAGAGCCATTGCAAAGTGCCAGCACAGGAGGCGGAAAGTTATTTGTATCCTATTTAAAAGATGTGAATACCAAAACCTATGTGTACAACCTGGCAGGGAAGCAATTGGGAGAAGTTAAATATCCTGCATTGGGTAATGGCAGTGGCATGGGCGGAGACCGTGATGACAAATTCCTGTTCTATGTTTTCACTTCTTTCACTTTTCCTCCCACTATTTATAAGTATGAAGTGTCTACCGGTAAAAGCTCAGAATTCCGTAAGCCTGAAGTTGCCTTTAACCCTGCCGATTATGAGACCAAACAGGTATTTTATACATCAAAAGACGGAACAAAGATCCCGATGTACATTATCAGTAAGAAGGGAGTTAAAAAGGACGGCAGCAATGTTACTTTGTTATATGGCTATGGCGGGTTCAATATAAATATGAATCCGGGTTTTAGTGCAACCTTATTACCATTTTTAAATGCAGGTGGTGTATATGCACAGGCAAACCTTCGGGGCGGTGGGGAGTATGGCGAGGAATGGCATAAGGCGGGTATGTTGCTCAATAAACAAAATGTTTTTGATGATTTTATTGCTGCAGGTGAATACCTCATCAAAGAAAAGTATACCAGCAGTGCCAGGCTGGCCATGCGTGGCGGCAGCAATGGAGGTTTACTGGTAGGTGCCGTAATGAACCAGCGCCCCGAACTGTTTCGTGTGGCTATACCACAGGTTGGTGTTATGGATATGCTGCGGTTTCATAAGTTCACCATTGGCTTTAACTGGATAGCCGATTACGGCAGCAGTGAACAGGATGAGCAAAATTTTAAAAACCTCTACGGCTATTCCCCTTTGCACAATATCAATGCTTCAGCAAATTATCCATCAATATTAGTTACTACTGCCGATCATGACGACAGGGTGGTACCGGCACATTCATTTAAGTACATGGCTACTTTGCAGGAAAAATATAAAGGGAAGAACCCGGTGCTCATACGGATTGATACCAATAGCGGGCACGGTGCCAGTAATACCAAAAAGAATATTGAGACCACGGCAGATATCTACTCGTTTATTTTTTACGAGATGGGAGTAACGCCCAAGTTTTAGTTACATCCTTTCCGGTACTGCAATGCCCATTAAACCCATGCCACTCTTAATGATATTGGCGGTGAATAAGGCTATCTTTAAACGCAGTCGTTTTTTTTCTTCGCTTTCGGCTGTAAGTACTGAATGTGCAGTTAAAAAAGAATTGAAGGTTTTTGCGAGGTTAAAAACATAATTGGCAATCACCGAGGGATTGTGTTCCAGCGCAGCCTGTTCTATTATTAGAGGATATTGTTCGGCGGCAACAATAACTTCTTTTTCAGCTTTTAAAAGTTCAGTTGTTATTAAGTCATTGGTCATTGATGATTGGTCACTTGCGGCATGTTTTCTCAAAATACTTTGTATCCTGGCATAAGTATATTGTACAAAAGGGCCGGTAAATCCATGAAAGTCTATACTCTCGGCCGGGTTAAATACCATGGTCTTTTTAGGGTCAACCCTTAATAAATAAAACTTCATAGCACCAAGGCCGATCGTATTGTACAGGTTTTTTAGTTCTGTTGCTGTAAAATCTTTCACCTTACCCAGTTCTTCAGTATGTTGTTGCGAAGTAGTGATCATTTCATCAACAATATCATCTGCATCAACCACGGTTCCTTCACGACTCTTCATTTTGCCACTGGTTAATTCCACCATCCCATAACTCAAATGATAAATATTATCAGCATTAGGCATACCCAGTTTTTGACAGATCAGCTTCAATACTTTCATGTGGTAATTTTGCTCGTTGCCAATTACATAAATACTTTGGTCAATTTTATATTGTTCGTATTTCTGTAAGGCAAGCCCGATATCCTGTGTGATGTACACAGAAGTGCCATCACTCCGTTGTACAATTTTTTCATCAAGCCCTTCGGCCGTCAGGTCTATCCAGATGCTGCTGTCTTCTTTCTGGTAAAAAACTTTTTTATCCATCCCTTGTTGTACAATATCTTTTCCTAACAGGTAGGTATTACTTTCGTAATAGATCTTGTCAAAGTCGGCGCCAATATTTTTATAGGTAACATCAAAACCTGCATATACCCAGTTGTTCATGGTTTTCCAGAGTTCTATCACATCGGGTTTTCCGTCTTCCCAGTCCAGCAGCATTTGCTGCGTAGCTTTCATGATAGGCGCTTCTTTTTCTGCAGTAGCTTTATCAACTCCTTCACTTATCAACTCTTCAACTTCAGCCTTGTAAGCGTCATTGAATTTTACATAGTACTCACCAACAAAATGGTCACCTTTTGTTCCGGTACTCTCCGGTGTGGCACCATTGGCAAAAAGCTGCCAGGCGATCATACTTTTGCAGATATGAATACCCCGGTCATTTACAATACAACCTTTTATTACCTCGTAGCCGTTTGCTTTTAAGATTCCCGCAACACTCCATCCCAAAAAAATATTTCTTAAATGTCCCAGGTGCAGGGGCTTGTTTGTATTGGGCGATGCATATTCCACCATCACTTTTTTGCCGTTCATTTCTTTTTTGCCATAGCAAATATCGCTGTGATGTTTTTGCAACAGATCCTGCCAGTATGCATCAGCAATGGTAAGGTTTAGAAACCCCTTGATAATATTGAATGCGGTAAAAAGCTTCGGATAATTTTTAACAAGATGCTCACCCAGGCTGTTGCCAATAGCATCGGGTGACAGTTTTAAAGACTTAACCAGCGAAAACATAACAATGGTATAATCCCCCTCAAATTCGGGTTTGGTCTGATTTACCTGGAAATCCTTTTCTGTAAAGGACTGGTGATATAAAGCCGATAAACTTTCAATGGTACTTTTCTGTAAACTATTAACTATTGACATGCTGCAAAGATAACAGCCAATAGCCAATGGACAAT
>JBDSXS010000284.1:0-6107 GCA_039926045.1 Ferruginibacter sp. | reverse complement strand
CATGAGAGTAGGCGTGTAGACAGGCAGTTGCGTGGACGTGCCGGCCGCCAGGGAGATCCCGGTAGCTCAAGTTTTTATGTTTCGCTGGAAGATGACCTGATGCGTATGTTTGGCAGTGAGCGTATTGCCGGGCTGATGGACAGGATGGGGTATAAAGAAGGCGAAGTGATACAGCACAGCATGATCACCAAGTCCATTGAAAGAGCACAAAAGAAAGTTGAGGAAAATAACTTTGGTATACGTAAACGTTTACTGGAGTATGATGATGTGATGAACAAGCAACGTAACGTGGTGTATAAAAAACGTAATCATGCTTTGTTTGGTGAAAGACTTGCCCTTGACCTGGATAATTCATTTTATTCTGTTGCCAACGGGTTGATCAATTCTTTTAAAGAAGGAAATGATCATGACGGATTCAAACTGGCAGCCATTGTTAATTTTGGAATTGATACTTCCATTACTGCCGAAGAGCTGGATAAGGAAGATGTGAATTCATTATCAGAAAGATTATATGATGAAGCTGTAACACAGTACCGTAAAAAAACGGATGCGATGGTACAGCAGACATTGCCCATCATTAAAAATATCCGCAAAGAACAGGGAAATCAAATCGAGAATGTTGCTGTGCCATTTACCGATGGTAAAAAACAGATCCAGGCACTGGCTAATCTTGATAAATATTTAGTAACAGAAGGAAGGGAACTGAATGATGCCCTGGAACGTAATATCACATTGGCTTTAATTGATGATGCCTGGAAAGAACACCTGAGAGCCATGGATGACCTGCGCCACAGTGTACAAACTGCTGGTTACGAACAAAAAGATCCATTGGTAATTTATAAGATAGAAGCCTTTGGTGCCTTTAAGCAAATGGATGACCAGGTGAATAAGGATATCGTTAGTTTCCTTTGCCATGCGCAGATACCGATGGAACAAACCAATGCCGGGCAGATACGTGAGGGCCGTGAACGCAAAACAGATATGAGTAAGATGCGCCAGCGTAAAGAAGAGTTTGCCGGTGCCGGTGGTGGCCCTGAACATATAAGTGCTGAGAATGATTATATAGATCCATCAGAACATATCAAGCAAGAGCCTATACGTGTTGAAAAAGCCCCGGGAAGAAATGATCTTTGTCCTTGTGGCAGTGGCAAGAAGTATAAGCATTGCCATGGGAAGGATGTTTAATATATTTTTTCTTATTAATAGAATGCCCCGGTATTTAACGGGGCATTTTTTATTTCTATTTCTGTCTCTTAAAAAAAAGGCTTTATTTATTATCCCTTAAATTTGAAAAGCATAATTTATAGAATAATGAAATTATCAACCCAGATATTGTTGGCATTTAGTATTGTTCTTCTTTTGTCTGTTGCTGATACATTTGTCAATTATCGTTTGTCTTTAAAGGTTGAACAAAATATTGAGTTTCTTTCACAATCGGAAGCCATAATCAGGAACTCCAATAGGGTGCATAAGACAATGATTGAAATGCAAAGTGCATTCAGGGGGTATTTACTTACAAATGATTCTACTTTTCTTGATCCTTACTATAGTGGCCTCGCCAGCGTTCCTGATCTCCTGGAAGAACAAAAAAAATTAATTAATACAGATAGATCGCAACTTACTTTACTTGATAGTATACAGGCTTTGCACGATCAATGGATTGAATATGCGGTTGCTTTGATTAATTCGAAGCAAAGGATATCGGAAGCATCACTGGAAACATATAATAATCTTTTCGAAACAAAATTTAAAAAACAGGTTGGAAAAAAATTGAATGATGAGATCGCAGAAAAATTCATGCAGTTTGACAGAAGTGAATACAAGAGAAGAAACGTACGCGGTTCTGCATTGATCTCATCTATAGAACGTACCCATACTTTTTCTTTTATCTTTATAGCCCTCACCATTATTATAGGATTAACGAGTACCATATACATTGTTATACTCATTTCAAAACGGATTAAGTCAATGGTGCATCTTGCTGAGGATATATCCAAGGGTCAGTTCACTGTTGTAAATGATACCCGTAATGATGAACTTACGGGATTGTCAAGGTCTTTAAATATTATGTCTGATAAACTGAGCAAAAATATACACTCCTTGGAAAACCGAAACAGGGAACTGGATAAATTTGCTTACGTGGTTTCTCATGATCTGAAAGCACCTGTTCGGGGAATACATAATGTTGTTAAATGGATAGAAGAAGACCTCGGAACAGAATTGTCTCCTGAAATGAAAAAATACCTAAGTATTATCCCGCAAAGAACAAAGAGGATGGAAGACCTGATCAATGGTTTATTGGATTATGCCAGGATAAGTGAAAAGACACAGGCATCAGAAGTTGATGTGAACGAACTGGTAAGGGAAATTGTTGAAACAATTGTTCCCAGGCATTTTAAGGTGGAGATCGATAATTTACCAACCCTGTTTACAGAGCCCATTAAACTTGAACAGGTGTTCACCAATCTTATCAGCAATTCAATTAAATACACGCCTCATCTGCTGGGTCAAATATTTGTAACTTGTGAGGACTTCCCGGATTTTTACAGATTTTCTGTAAAGGATAATGGCATAGGTATTGATCCTGAATATCATAAAAAAATATTTGAAATATTTCAAACCCTCCGGGAAAAAGATGAAGTAGAAAGTACGGGTGTTGGCCTGGCAATTGTAAAAAAAATAATTGATGAACAACAGGGAACTATTCAGGTCAATTCCAGGCCGAATGAAGGAGCAGAATTTATTTTTACCTGGCAAAAAAATAATTAATTATGGAAAAGCACACAATTTTACTTATCGAAGATGATGAACTGGATATAATAAGCGTTCAGCGGTCATTCAAAAAACTGGATAGCGAATATGATCTTCACATAGCATACAATGGTAAAGAAGCCCTGCATGTATTAACCGAAAAGAAACCAAAGCTTATTCCGGATGTTATCCTGCTTGACCTGAATATGCCTAAAATGAATGGTATTGAATTCCTGAAGGTGCTGCGTAATGATAATAAACTAAAACATATCCCGGTCTTTATAATGACCACTTCGGCAGAAAGTACTGACCGCATGGCCGCTGAGGAATTGGGTATATCAGGATACATTATAAAACCATTGAATTATACTGACAATACAAAAAGAGCCGATTCCATGGATGCATTTGTTGAATTTCATCTCAGGAAAATTTTAACCGGGGAAATGGATTAGATCTTTGGCGATACACCGTTTTTTTTGAACATTTAGTAAAGTATAGTTTTTGACTGAAACCCCTGGCTTTTAATTTTGATTTAATTAAAATGACGAAATATATTGGATAATTTTTTTAATAAATTCAGGCTTCATGCAGAAAAGGAAGAACTGCAGGTTATCATTCAAAATATTGATAATGGCGTTGCTTTTCGCGGGACAAACTTATGGGTACTTATTTTTGCCATATTTGTTGCATCGCTTGGCCTGAATGTAAATTCAACTGCAGTTATTATTGGTGCCATGTTGATATCTCCATTGATGGGCCCAATCATGGGTCTTGGTCTTGGTACCGGCATCAATGACCTTGGTTTATTAAAGAAAGCGATAAATAATTACCTGGTTGCAACAGGTGTGGCACTGGTAACATCAACCATATTTTTTCTGCTATCTCCATTAAATGAAGCACATTCTGAAATTCTTTCCAGGACATCGCCAACGGTGTACGACGTTTTGATAGCATTGTTTGGTGGTTTTGCAGGGATACTGGCTGTGTCAAGCAGGCAAAAGGGAAATGTAATACCCGGTGTTGCCATTGCAACAGCATTAATGCCGCCGCTATGTACTGCTGGGTTTGGCCTGGCAACCTGGCAACTGCATTTGTTTATTGGCGCATTTTACCTGTATATTATCAATACTGTTTTTATTGCACTGGCAACATTCATTACGATCCGTTTTCTTCATATCCCTTTTAAACACGCAGATGATAAAAAAACGGAAAAAAAAACCAGGCGAATTATTTGGTTGATAGCAATTATTACATTACTACCGAGTTTATATTTTGGTTATAACATTGTAAGGCAACAACGGTTTGAAAATAGTGCAAATGATTTTATAAAAAAGGAAGCCGTATTTGCAAATGATTATCTGCTAAATAAAAAAATCAGTTTCCGGGACAATAATATTGTTTTAACATTTGGTGGAAGAAAAATCACTGAGGAAGAAATAGCGATGCTTAAAAAAAGGTTACCGGCTTACGGCCTGGAAGATACAAAAATAGAAATAAAGCAGGGGTTCGCATATCTAACTGATAACAAAAGTAATGAGCAGATAAACCAGATGGCCGGGGCGATCGAGGTTATTGACAGTAATTTTAAAGCGTTGCAAATCAAAATGGATAGTTTAATTATCAGGGACTCGCTAAAACAAATAAAAGATTCAATAAAATTAAAAAGATAATTCAATGTCGGTATTTCCTCTTTTTTCAATGTTAATAGTCGTGTCTGCAGTCTTTGCGTATGTAAATTTCCGGTTCATTAAATTACCCTGGTCAATTGGTTTAATGCTGATGGCTTTAATTTCTTCCCTGGTAATATTTGGCGTTGGAGAAGTATATCCTTCAGTAACAATTTCAATAACTGCAATGATTCATGACCTGGATTTTTCCAGGTTGTTGATGGGTTCCATGCTTAGCTTTATGCTTTTTGCCGGCGCTATACATATCAAACTGGAAGACTTAAAGCCCGAACGGTTTTCGGTAATTATTTTTTCAACCTGCAGTGTGCTGCTTTCCACATTTATTGTGGGCATTCTTGTTTATTATTTACTTGCTTTGTTCGGCATGCCGGTAGATTTTGTGTATTGCCTTTTATTCGGCAGCCTTATCTCTCCAACCGACCCAATTGCGGTACTTGGCATATTAAAGGAGGCAAAAATCTCGAAATCACTTGAAACAAAAATGGCTGGTGAGTCATTATTCAATGACGGCGTAGCGGTGGTTGTTTTTGTTACACTACTTGAAGTGGCAGAACAACCGGGTAATTTTAAATGGACAAATGTGCTTGGCTTATTTTTACGTGAAGCCTGTGGAGGTATTTTATGGGGCGTAATAATTGGCTATTTTGGATTTTTGCTCATGCGTAGTATCAATAATTATAAGGTAGAAGTAATGATCACTTTAGCCCTTGTGATGGGCGGTTATAGTTTTGCCAGTATGATGCATATATCGGGGCCCCTGGCCATGGTGGCGGCCGGCATTATCATCGGCAACCAGGCAAAGAACGAAGCCGTGAGCGACCAAACTGCTGAGTATATTGATACATTTTGGGAGTTAATAGATGAAATACTAAATGCCGTGCTGTTTGTACTTATCGGTTTTGAGCTGTTGATTGTTAACCTGCAGTTTGTATATATTCTAATTGGTATTATCGCAATTATTATAGTGCTGCTTTCAAGATATGTATCTGTTTTAATACCTGCGCAAATTGTAAAACTTAAAGAAAAGGTCTCACACAAAACAATTTTGATATTAACCTGGGGAGGTTTACGGGGAGGCATTTCAATTGCACTTGCTTTGTCAATAAAGCCGGAAATGCATAAAGATCTTTGGGTAACACTTACCTATGTGATCGTTGCTTTTTCAATATTGGTTCAGGGGTTAACCATTGGCAGGTTTGCCAAAAGGTTGAATAAAAAATGATTTGGCAGGGATACGGGTATTTCTTTTACAGGCCTGGGTGATTGGTAGTTTTGGGAATTACAACTTCATAATAATGCGTAAAAAAATTTTTTTTTTTGTAGTTGGCCCAATTCTTATTTTGATCTGTATAGTTATTATTATGTTATGGCAGAGTTATGCATCTTCTCCCGAATACAACTATGTTACCGCCAAACTTGATATTAAAAATGGTAACAGCCGCATCGTTAATGTGGTAGATTCTATAATTCCTCCTAAAGAAGGCGGCATTCAGGCAATCGCTTCAAAGTATGGATTTAAAAATGTTTACCTGAAAAAAATATCCCCAGGTGAAATGAATGGAATTAATCAGTATAATGAAACAATAGAAATATATTTAAATTTTCGCAATGGCCCCAATTGGAAATATAATTATCAAAAAGAGATTGATTCTTTATATAGAGTTTCTT
>JBDSXS010000283.1:0-11993 GCA_039926045.1 Ferruginibacter sp. | reverse complement strand
CCTGCGAATAAGTGAAGTGCGCAGCCAGGGAAAAAAGAATAACCAAAAAAAATATTTTTTTCATGCGTGACAGGGTTTAAAATTTCATTTGCGTTAGTATTTTTTTAATTGCTGCATTTTCTTTTTTCAAGGCTTCAATTTGAAGTTGTTGTTCCTGCACTGCTTTTACCAAAGGCATTACAAACTGGCTGTAAGAGATGCTGTAGGTATCGGTGATATTTTGCGGTGCATTCACTCCATCAAAATGATAGCCGAGTGCCAATGCAGTTTTTTCTACCTCTTGTGCAATAAAACCCGTTTGTATAAAATTTTCAGATTTGTTATAGGTTTCGGCAGTTTTAATTCTTTTTTCCCTGACTGAATCGGGCATCAACTGCATAATATGTTCGTCTAATTTTTTTATATTGATAGTATAAGTAACGGGGTGGAGCCTGGTAATAAAATCAAGGCCAGGTACATCTTCATGTATATTTTCTTTGAACCTGCCATCGCTGAGGTTGCTCCAATTGGCATAACCGCCAATGACCATGCCTGCGGTATTTTCTCCGATCACAACTTTGTTATCGGCATTAACAATAGCATTATAACCTATTGCAGTGCTGCGACTAAGGTTTGATGAACTTACGTTGGAATATGAGCCAACGGAGGTGTTACCAAAACCCGTTACATTTGAGACAAGTGCATTGAATCCAAAGGCTGTATTTTGAGAACCTGTGTTGTAATAAAGTGCCTCTTTTCCGATGGCCGTATTAGCGCCTCCTGTTGTATTATTATAAAGTGCGTTATTTCCAAAGGCTGTATTTTGAGAACCTGTGTTGTAATAAAGTGCAGAGAATCCATTGGCCACATTTTCGGAGCCTGAAATATTACTTTGCAGTGCATAATTTCCCGTGGCCGTATTAGCGCCTCCGTATGTATTGGAATAAAGTGCATAGTATCCGTTGGCCGTATTATTAATGCCATTTATATTGGAATAAAGTGAATTAAAGCCAGAAGCTGTATTATTGTTTCCTATAGTATTACTTCGCAGTGCATAAATGCCGGTGGCCGTATTACTGCCTCCAGTTGTATTGGAATAAAGTGCAGCGTATCCGTTGGCCGTATTATTAGTGCCTGTTGTATTGCTGGTAAGTGAAATATAGCCGGTAGCAGTATTACTTTCTCCACTTGTGTTGGCATAAAGCGCATTATAACCGGTTGCTGTATTGGTACCTCCGGTTGTATTTTGGTACATGGCATAGCCTCCCGTAGCAGTATTATAAGAGCCCGAGGTATTGCTGTTAAGTGCAGCAACTCCATGTGCTGCATTGTAATTTCCGGTTGTATTGGAATATAGCGCGGCAAAACCGTTAGCTGTATTTTGCTGACCGCTTGTATTCAGGTAAAGTGAATACATACCATGTGCGGTATTGTTATCGCCGTTGTTGTTTTGCAGTGCTGCAGCGCCCGTGGCAGTATTATTAGCACCGGTAGTATTGGAATACAGTGCATTTAGCCCCGCGGCAGTATTGTAGCTTCCGGTTGTATTATCATGCAATGTGTTTACACCATTGGCTGCATTGTAACTTCCTGTGGTATTGGAATATAGTGCAGCATAACCATTTGCAAGATTCTGCTGTCCGCCGGTATTTTGCTGTAATGATCTTGATCCTATGGCAGTATTGTTATTACCTGTATTGGTTTGTAATGCTGCCAGGCCCATAGCTGTGTTGTCGTGACCGGCAGTGTTACTGCCCAATGCACTATAACCCAGTGCGCAATTAAAGTACCCCGAAGTATTCGTACTCATAGATGAATAACCCACTGATGTGTTGTACAGCCCGGTTGTATTTGCGTACATGGCATAATTTCCAACAGCTGTATTTTTAAAACCTTCTTCCAATGCAGGATTTGCACCTGTTCCATTGTTGTATAAGGCATTGTAACCAACTGCCGTATTATAACTGCTGCCAAGATTGGTTTTAAGTGCATTACCACCGATGGCAGTATTCTGTATTCCTGTTGTATTCAGACCGAGCGAAAAAAATCCTACTGATGTATTATCACTTGCAGTTGTGGCCGAGGAAAGTGCCTGTTCTCCCACAGCAGTATTGTTATTTCCAGTGGTGATACGGTAACCTGCATAAGGTCCCATTGCGGTATTATTACTTCCTGTTTTATTATATTGAAGTGCTCCCAATCCAATAGCTGTATTTTGAACACCTGTTGTATTAGAATCCAACGCTGAATAACCAACTGCGGTATTGGCATAACCGGTTGTATTTGCAAATAACGCTTTTGAACCCACAGCAGTGTTCCATGCTCCATCAAATGTTGTTGAAGCTCCAAAACCATTGAAATATAATGCAGAATCTCCAATCGCTACCAGGTTATTACGATTGATACTACTGAAAAGTGCATTATTGCCCATGGCTACGTTCGAATATCCGGCTGTATTATTAAATAGTGCATTGGTTCCACTGGCTGTATTGTACTTGCCGGTGCTATTACTGACAAGGGATTTATAACCAAATGCTGCATTACCAATCCCCGTGGAATTAAGATCAAGTGATCTGAAACCCAGCGATGTATTTAACAATGCTGAATCAATAATACCAGCCCTCATATTTTTTATTCTGAAATTCAATGATACTGCATCGGTGGTTCCAATGAAATTTGTTGCCGGGTTGGTACCTGCATTGCCGGTAAGTGACCAGTCATTTGCACTTACGCCTATCTGTATCCACGCACTGCTGTTATAAAACCAAAAACTGCTGGTGGTGGTATCGTACAGCAGCAAGCCCTTGGCAGGGTTCACAATTGCGGTTCTGCTTGTTGTGGATGTGCGAGGGATCAACATTCCTTTTGTGTAACTGGCTACATCCAGGATGGCTGTGTTGTCGGCTGCGGCGCCTGTTGTATTGATGGCCAGGCTTTGCGAATAGGTGAAGTGTGCAACAAGGAACAAAGGAATAAGCGATACCAATATTTTTTTCATACATAACAGGTTTTAAAATTTTATTTGCGCTAGTATTTTTTTAATTGCTGTATTTCTTTTTTCAACATTTCAATTTGAAGTTGCTGTTCCTGCACGGCTTTTACCAATGGCATAACAAACTGGCTGTAAGAGATGCTGTAGGTATCTGTAATATTTTGCGGTGCATTCACTCCATCAAAATGATAGCCGAGCGCCAATGCAGTTTTTTCTACCTCCTGTGCAATAAAACCGGTTTGTATAAAATTTTCAGCTTTGTTATAGGTTTCAGCAGTTTTCATTCTTTTTGCCCTGACTGAATCCGGCATCATCTGCATAATATGTTCGTCTAATTTTTTTATATTGATAGTATAAGTAACGGGGCGGAGCCTGGTAATAAAATCTAGGCCGGGTACATTTTCGTTTATATTTTCTTTAAACCTGCCATCGCTGAGATTGCTCCAGTTGGCATAACCGCCAATTACGATGCCTGCGGTATTCTGTCCAATCACAACTTTGTTACTGGCATTAATAATTGCATTACAACCTATTGCAGTCCCCGCACTAAGGTTTGTTAAACTTACGCTTGTAAATGTGCCAATGCCTGTGATATTTGAACCAGATGGATTATTGTTAAGAGCATTAAAACCTATAGCCGTATTGAGGGATCCGTCTGTGTTAGCATCTAAAGCTGCGTATCCGCATGCGGTATTGTCGGAACCAGTTGTATTGTTATAAAGTGAATTTGTTCCTGAAGCAGTATTATAATTGCCGCTGATATTGGAATAAAGTGCAGAAGACCCATTTGCTGTATTTTGAGTTGCTGTAGTATTACTTCGCAGTGCATAAATTCCATTGGCCGTATTATAGTTTCCTGTTGTATTGGAATAAAGTGCAGCGTATCCATTGGCCGTATTATTAAAGCCTGTTGTATTGGCGTTAAGTGAAATATAACCCGTAGTAGTATTACTTTCTCCACTTGTGTTGGCATAAAGCGCATTATAACCGGTTGCTGTATTGGTACCTCCTGTTGTATTCAGGTACATGGCATATCCTCCCGTAGCCGTATTATAAGAGCCCGAGGTATTGCTGTTAAGTGCAGCAACTCCATGTGCTGCATTATAACTTCCGATGGTATTGGAATATAAAGTGGCATAACCGTTTGCTGCATTTTGTTGCCCGCTGGTATTTTGCTGAAGCGATCTTGACCCAACAGCCGTGTTGTTATTTCCTGTATTGGTTTGTAAGGCTGCCAGGCCAATGGCGGTATTGTCGTGCCCCGAAGTGTTGATGCTTAATGCGCCATATCCCATCGCACAATTAAAATAGCCGGATAGATTTGAACTCATGGCAGAATAGCCTATGACTGTATTATATAAACCGGTTGTGTTTGCATACATGGCATAATTTCCAACAGCCGTATTTTTTGAGCCTTCTTCCAGGGTTATATTGGCACCGGTTCCATTATTGTATAAGGCATTAAATCCAATGGCAGTATTGTTACTGCAATCGAAATTTTTGCCCAAAGCGTTTGCACCAACAGCCGTATTTTGAATTCCTGTTGTATTTCCATTTAATGCATTTACACCACTGGCTGTATTGTAATTCCCACCGGTATTACCAACAAGACTTTTATAACCAAATGCTGCATTACCAATCCCCGTGGAATTAAGATCAAGTGATCTGAAACCCAGTGATGTATTTAACAAAGCCGAATCAATAATACCAGCCCGCAGGTTTTTTATTCTGAAATTCAATGATGTGGCATCGGTGGTTCCAATAAAATTGGTTGCAGGGTTGGTGCCTGCATTGCCGGTAAGTGACCAGTCATTTGCACTTACACCTATTTGTATCCATGTACTGCTGTTATAAAACCAAAAGCTGCTGGTGGTGGTATCGTATAGCAGCAAACCTTTGGCAGGGTTCACTATTGCGGTTCTGCTTGTTGTGGATGTGCGGGGAACCAGTATACCTTTTGTGGAACTACTTACATCCAGGATGGCCGTATTGTCGGCTACGGCGCCTGTTGTATTGATGGCCAGGCTTTGTGCCTGCGTTTTGGTTATACTTATTCCAAACAAGCAAACGAGGATAAATTTCTTCATATTCCTTCGGTTTTTTTATTGTTGAGCAGGCTTCCCATTTTGATTAAAATTTTCTTCCTGTCAATCCGTGTCTTTTTGTTTTTTATAAAAGAATTGTATGATCTCCTTCCAGAACAAAGCCACAATGGTAACCATGCTCACTAACATAATTCCGGTTATAAATGACATCTGAATTAATTAAGTATCTAAACTTACAGTGAATGTTATTCTGCCTGCAGGGGATTGATTGAACTGAGGCCCTGATAACTTAAAAGGGGGAAATGATTTATCGGGAACGGTTACTCCGTAAAACGGGTTTCCCGTTTAATGTGGATGAGGACGGTTGTTCCTGTTGGGTTGCCCTGGCTGTCTTTAAGGTCTATGATCTCTATTGGCTCCATGCCCGGTGTTTTATTATACCGGATAAGCCGCTGCAGGGTTATGCCTGTGGCCCTGGATAAATGTCCTTCGGGTAGTTGGTCATAATGAGCACTTGCTTTCTCCCGGCCCAGGCCATTATCGGTGATCTCGCATATGATCCATTTACTTTCGGCTTTTATTTTTACCAGCAATGTTTTCATCCCTTCTTTTTTGCTAAGGCCGTGCCATAAGGCATTTTCAACAAAGGGCTGGATGATCAGGGAAGGTATTTTTTCCTGATCCGTGATCAGGTTCTGATCTGTTTCTACTACCGTATTAAGATCAACATGCATTCTCAGTTTTTCCAGGTCGATATACAAGCCGATCGAGACCAATTCCTTTTCAATGGTCACCAGGTTTGCATCAGCGCTTTCCAGTACATGACGCATGAGTTTGGCAAATTTGCTGATATAATTCCCGGCTTCAACAGTGCGGTTATTAATAATGAGCGACTGTATGGAGTTCATGGCATTAAAAATAAAATGGGGATTCATCTGGGCTTTTAATGCTTTGCTTTCCAGTTCCTGCAATTTATTTTTTAGCTCTGCTTTGGACCTTACCTGTTTCAGGCGATATTGAAAAACACTGACAATCAAAAAAGCGGCGATCATAACAACCAGTAACCTGAACCACCAGGTTTCCCAGAATGCTTTTTTGATCTCAAATTCAATGATAGCGGGAGAACTCCAACTGGTGTTTGGCAAGCGTGTCTTTACTTTAAATGTGTATTCACCTGCAGGCAGGTTAACAAAGGATACAAAATCGCTTGAAGAAGGAGGGCTCCAGCTGGTATCCAGTCCTTCAAGGAGATAACTGAATTTTGCATCGTTGGTGCCGGATGACAGCACAGCTTTATAATTAAATCCAATTGTGTTCTTCCCATGTTCGAGTTTCAGACCAACAGGTAAGCCCGAAGGAATGGAAAAAGAATCTGCATATAATGACCAATCGGTTTGCTGGAGGTTAAGTTTCAGGTCTTCGATCTGTATACCGGGAGGCGGGATCCTGTAGTTTATTTTATCCGGGTAAAAACATACCAGTTGCTGATTGGTTGCCAGCCATATATTGGCATCACCCGATCTGAATAGCCTGTACTGGTCTGCATCTTCCATATCAAGATCGGATGCATTGAAAAAAGCAATGCTCCGGTACATGCTGTTATTTTCGCCCGAACCGGTTTTAGAAAGTACCAGTATGCCGGAATTCAACAACAACCACATATTGCCCAACCTGTCAAAACTCAGGTCAATTATATTGTTGTCCTTTAATCCGGTTGTTTTATCGATCTGTTCTTTAAAGACAAGTGAATCATTCACCCAGGTATAACGCCTGAGGCCACGTCCATAGTAAACGATCCAGAGGTCACCTGAAGGATCGTTACGGAATCCGTGGAAAGAACCCTGCAGGTTGAAATCGTTCAGTTGTTTCCTGCATTCATTATTTTTGTTTATTGAATAGGCAATCCCATTCTCGGTCGAAAAAATAATATTGCTGTTGCTGCATTGATGAAGGTGCATAATAGGGCCCTGGGGATCTATATTATTAGCAACAGGAAACCGGCTGAAGCCGGTATCTGTGAACTGGCATGGAAATTTTTGGGTTCTCACTGCTACCAGTATTTTTTTCCGGTACGCATCAAAAAGTACGTCAAACGCCCCTTCACCTAAATGAGTTAATTGGCTGCTTTGATCGTAAACTGTATTGCCATCCTGCATGACCAACAAAAAACCTCTTAGCGTGTACCAGTAACGGCTCTTATCGTCCAGGGCATAATTATCGATGATCAGTTCATTATTTGGAAGGCGAAGAGTTCCCCTGAACTGAAGTTTCTGTTTTCCAAAAATGCCGTTCTTGAAAGTTTGTAATTCATAACTTCCGTCGTTGATGGCAAATGAGCCTCCGGCCAGTTCAAAAATATTGCGCAAAATTCCGGGCCGGGATAGCTTAGGGAGCCTATATACCTTATATCCCTCTTCGGTTATTTTTACGAGCCCGTTGTAATCGGATACCCATAAATTTCCATGCCTGTCTTCACTGATCCTGGAAACAAGATTGACGCCCGGCCTCTTATAAAAAAGATGTAGGACAGCTGTATCCTCACTGGAAATAAACTGGATGCCGTTTTGTCTACTGGCGATCCAAGCCCTTTTTTTACTGTCGATAAAATAATAATACGCATTTTTTAACCGGCCTAAAATTCCCGGTAACTTTTTCAGTTGTTCATTTTTAATAGTACAGATGTTATCATCTGTTGAAATGAACAGGTCTGTTCCATACTTCGATAACTGGTTATAATAAACACTCTCTTTATTATATGGACCCACTGTGACAAAGCTGCCACCCGGTCTTTTTAATAACAGGAGATTACCATAATTAATATACATCCCTTCATTGGTTTCAATAATTCCCCTGCATGCGTTATTTGAATACCCCGGGTATAGGTGAATTTTATTCCACTCCACATTGTTATATTCATACACACCAACATTGGTTAGTGCCCAAACCTGTCCTTTTTTTGTTTCTATAAAATCGAAAACATATTGCACTTGCTGTGAATCTGATACCGGGTAACTTAAAAACCGGTTGCCTTTGAGCTGAGCCATGCCAGCCCGTGAACCAACCCAGAACCGGTTCCTGCTATCCATCATCATGGCATCTGTAATCAGGTTTGGAAGACCTTCAGTATAGCCGTAATTGGTAAAATATTTTCCGTCAAAACGGCTGAGCCCATTGGATGTCGCTATCCAGAGGTAGCCTGCTTTGTCTTCATAGGTATTGAGGATATAAGAAGAAGGCAGACCATCTTTTGCAGTATATGTTTTACTGTATAAATTTTGCGAACGTGTACAAATGGGAAGAAGCAAGATCAGCGCCAGGCAGCATAGGAGTTTCTGGTAGTTGATCAATATGATACGATTGATTACGATCATCCCTTAAAGAGTTTCATGAACGCTCCTTTGTTACTGCGTGAAACTTCAATTTCCTGTCCGTCGTTCATTACCACTGTGCCTCCATCGCCTTTTTTGTACATTTTTATGTAAGCCAGGTTTACCATATAAGAACGGTGAATGCGAAAGAAATTATGGTCACTTAATATTTCTTCATATTGCCCCATCGTATAGCTGGAAATAAGTTTTGTTTTATCGGTCAGGTAAAATTCTGTGTAGTTGCTGTTGGCATGACAATAAAAGATATCCTGAACCGGGATGACCATATATCCTTCTGTTGTGGGGATGACCACCCTGTCTGGTAGTTTTTTTGGGTTGTCCCATTGCTGTTTCAAAAGCCCGATCTGTTCGGCGGAGTTTTTATGGGCCAGGCTGATCTGTTTCAGTGCTTTTATTACGGCAGCCTGGAATTCTTCTGTGTCTAAAGGTTTCATCAGGTAGTCCAGGGCATTGTACCGGAAAGCTTTAATGGCGAATTCATTGTAGGCGGTGATAAAGATGAGCCCAAAATCAGGGTCAGCAATTTTATCCAGGAGGTCAAAGCCATTCTCCTGGTGTAATTGTATGTCCAGGAACACAAGTTGAGGTGCATGTGTTTTGATGGCGGTTACCGCTTCATGTATGGTTGCTGCCTCATTGACGATACTGATCTCCGGGAAAAAAAGAGAAAGCATCTTTGCCACGAGTTTCCTACTTTGGAACTCATCATCAATTATAAGTGCACTTATGGGTTGAGCCATTTAATAATGGTTTCGTAATTAAAGGTTACCCTTGTAAAATACTAAAAAGAATTCAACAGCGGTAAAGAATAACGGCCGATATTTAGTTAATGATGTTCAGGAAATTTCATTTAATTTTATACCATGCCTTTTCACCGCAACTTCACCTATTATATTGACAAGCGAAACTGGAAATATTATTTCCTGCTTGCCTCTCTTGCGCTTTGCGTCAATTAAAAATGATCTGACCTGATGGAATTCTCATTTTTAATTCTTAATTCTTAATTTTTAATTCTTATGGCACACTATCATACTTTAGGAAGCATCCCTCATAAACGGCATACCCAGTTTCGTAGGCCTGACGGGGAATTGTATTCCGAACAATTGTTTTCAACCGAAGGGTTTAGCAACGACTATTCCATCCTGTACCATACACATCCGCCCACACAGATCATTAAAACCGATGAACCGGTAAATGTGCAACCCAGGATCGCGGAAGAAAAAATGCTGAAACACCGCAGCCTGGAAGGGTTTAACATCAAACCCGAAAAAGATTACCTGCAAAGCCGCAAAGCAGTTTTGGTAAATAACGATTGTCATATTGTATTGGCAGCGCCACAGCAAAGCATGACGGATTATTTTTATAAAAATGCCGATGCTGATGAAATGATATTTGTGCATGAAGGTACCGGCGTTTTAAAAACACAATATGGTAAACTAGATTTTGCCTATGGCGATTACCTGGTAATTCCAAGAGGGACCATTTACCAGGTTGAATTTGCAACAGAAAATAACCGGCTGTTCATTGTCGAATCATTCAGCCCGATACGCTATCCCAAAAAATATGTAAGCAAGCTGGGGCAGTTGATGGAACATTCACCTTTTTGCGAAAGGGATATCCGCCAGCCAAAAGACCTCCAGACATTTGATGAGGCCGGTGATTTTTTGATCCAGACAAAAAAGAAAGGCATTTTGTATGGCCTGCATTATGCCCACCATCCTTTTGATGTGGTGGGATGGGATGGATGTTGCTACCCATTTGCATTTTCCATTCACGATTTTGAACCCATAACCGGCAGGGTACACCAACCACCCCCGGTGCACCAGACTTTTGAGGCCCATAATTTTGTGGTGTGTTCTTTTTGTCCACGGTTGTTCGATTACCATCCGCAGGCCATACCTGCACCGTATAACCACAGCAATATCGACAGTGATGAGGTATTATATTATGTAGATGGTGATTTTATGAGCCGTAAACATGTTACCCGGGGGATGATCACGTTGCACCCGGCTGGGATTCCCCATGGGCCACATCCCGGTGCTGTAAAGAAGAGTATCGGTGCAAAGGAAACCAATGAGCTGGCGGTAATGGTTGATACATTTCACCCGTTACAGTTAACAGTGGAAGCATTGGAAATAGAGAATGAAGGTTATGTGATGAGTTGGGCGGAATAGAAGAAGGATTTTTATATGTAAGATTTAAGATTGAATATTTAATATTTTTTTAAAATTTGGGGAACCTTTGAAATAGCTTACATGAATAGATCGCAGAAAATATTAAATATTCGATCTTAAATATTAAATTACTCAAATGAAAACCTAAAAACTAAAAAATGTCAACCTATTATCCCTTAAAAGCCGGCAACAGCTGGACCTACAAAACAAATGATGGCAGCTCATTTACCAATAAGATCGAGTCTGAGGCCGGCGGTGTATTCGGCATGTCTAATTCAACAGTACCCCATCTTACCCAGGTAAAAAAAGATGGCGATACATTGTATACGGATAGTTACGAAGCCGGGAACATGCAACCTTTTTTAAAAGATGATGCTGCTGCAGGGGATGCCTGGGAAATAAAGTATAAGGCCAATACCATCGACAGTGTATTGAATGTGGTCATAAAATCTATCGGTGGCACAAAAGAGGTGGAGGGGAGATCCTATACTGATGTAATGGAAATGGAAGGCATGATGAGCTTTATTGTGAACGGCAATGTTATTAATGCAGGAACAAAATATCAATGGTTTTATGCAAAAGGAGTAGGGCTTATTTTAACGACTTCTACTTTAGGCGATAATATGCCATTAATAAACTGTTCTATTTGAGCCTGGTTATTTTTTATTTCAAAATCTGTCTTATATTTAAGCTACAAAAACAAATGCTTTATGATAAAATTTCAGGAAATTAAAGTTGGTGATTATGTGATAGCAGATAATGACGGGGATAAAAAACAGGGCGAAGTAACAAACCTGAACGGCAATGAGAAACAGGTTTGTGTAAATACTGGTACCCAGGATTTTTGGTATGAGACTGAGCAACTGAGTGCTATTCCGCTGGATGACGGACAGTTAACCAAACTGAAATTTCACAAAGAGGAAAATGAAGATGGAACGGTTAAATATATGAAGGGCGCTTTCAGGATGATGTTGCCGGCAAAAAATGATTTTTCGAGGTTTGAGATCTGGTACCGGGATGAACACCGCCAGGTAATGCACCCCATCAATGTACACCAGCTACAAAATCATTTTTATGACATGACCAAAGTTCACCTTAATGATGAGTCGTTTGATTAAAATAACAGAGATCTTAAAAAACCCCGAACCTTGTTCGGGGTTTTTTATAAGTTGCTGTAAATGATCTGGAAATGCCAATTCCTCATTTTTAATATTAATAGGGATAATTTTAGGAAATCCTGGCTTTTTACCCTTCCGGTTGGCAAAAAATCCCATGGATTGGCTTTTTTTGTGGAAAAACAAAGTAATTGTTGGTAATTACCGTTGTTTTTTGCTATTTATTAAATTATTACTCCTATCTTTGCGCTCCAAAAATTATGGCTAAACAGGCACTTATTAAACAGGATGGAGTAATA
>JBDSXS010000282.1:0-5958 GCA_039926045.1 Ferruginibacter sp. | reverse complement strand
AAATTCTTAATGTTTATTTCCTGCTTTTGTTTTTCGGCGAGCAATAAATAAGTAATTAAAAATCCGCTTAATGAAAAAAATATGGTAACGCCATAACCCGCCATGGCAAAACCCTTTGGCGATCCGTCGGGTAGTGTTCCAAAAATGTAGGGGCTTAAATTAAATTCTGCAAAATCCCGTGTAAGATGAAAAATAACAACTGATAAAGCAGCCAAAGCCCTTAAACCATTTAAGCCCGGAAAGAAAATGGGTTTGTTGACGCTCATAAGATTAGTAATTGCTTTGCCTTTGTTTTAGAACTTTTGTAAACGCAAACGGACCTTTTTAATTGCAGGTGACCAGGTAATAATTCTTTTTTCCTTTTTGTAACAACAGGTACTTTTTATGCAGTAATAAATTTTCATCAACAGTTTCATTAACAGCACTGATCTTTTTCCTATTAATACTTACTCCGCCGTTCTGGATCATCTTCCTGGCTTCACCTTTACTGGGAAAAACAGCTGTTTCAACAAGGAAGTTTACAATATCAACGCCTTCCTGTATTTTAGCCATGCTGTAATTGCTTTTTACAATTCCTTCTATTCCTTCAAGATCTTCCACACTAAGGCTTTCGGCCGTTGCATTTTGATTGCTGAATAATTTTTCTGTTGTTTCAACGGCCTTGTTGTATTCATCAGTTCCATGTACAAAAATGGTCACTTCTTTTGCTAGTGCCTTTTGCAATATTCTTTTGGACGCATCTTTTTTTTGTTCGGCAATGAGATCATTAATGGCCGGCTGATCGAGGAAGGAAAATATCTTTATCCAGTCCTCTGCATCTTTATCATTGGCATTTAGCCAAAACTGGTAAAACTGGTAGGGGCTTGTTTTGTTGGGATCGAGCCATATATTACCCTGTTCTGTTTTGCCAAATTTTCCGCCATCAGCTTTTTTTATAAGGGGGCAGGTAAAAGCAAAAGCCTCTCCGCCGCATTTTCTCCTGATCAGTTCCGTACCGGTTACGATATTGCCCCACTGGTCGCTTCCACCCATTTGCAATTTGCAATTCTTATTTTGGTATAACCAGTAAAAATCGTAGCCCTGCACCAGTTGGTAGGTAAATTCCGTAAAGCTCATCCCGGCCTCTCCTTCCAGTCTTTTCTTTACACTATCTTTTGCCATCATATAATTTACGGTGATGTGCTTGCCGGTGTCTCTTATAAAATCCAAAAAACTGATCTCTTTGAACCAATCATAGTTGTTGGCCATTTCCGCAGCGTTTAGTTTGGATTTGTCAAAGTCTAAAAATTTTTCAAGCTGTACCTTAACCGCAGCTACGTTTGTATTTAAAACATCTTCACTTAATAAATTCCTTTCCTCGCTTTTGCCACTTGGATCACCTACCATGCCTGTTGCGCCGCCAACAAGGGCAATAGGTTTATGTCCCAATTTTTGCAAATGAACTAAAAGTATAATAGGTACCAGGCTGCCAATATGTAAACTGTCGGCCGTTGGGTCAAAGCCAATATAGGCAGTGGTCATTTCCTTGTCCAGTTGTTCTTTTGTTCCGGGCATTATATCCTGGATCATCCCCCGCCATTGTAATTCTTCTATTAAATGCTGCATAATGGGTATAAAAAGTAAATCTAAAGATTTAAATAATAATTGGTTATTTGGCAAAAATGCTCATAAAAATTGATAAAAGACGGTTCCCGCCAGTAAAAATGCAGTATAGTTTATTTAAAACTTAATTACTATCAACCCGAACTATGCGCTAAAATCTCCTAACGGTTTTTTATCGTAGTTTTTGAAGCATCTTTTTCCTGAAAAAAGGTATCTATAATAAACGTGGAAAAAATAATGTACAGTCGCATAAATAAATTCAAGTATATGTGTACAAAATTTGTATTAATAAGCTTAATTTTATACTCATATATAAACACAATTTACCAAGTATAATTACGTTTAGGTATTATCTACCCATTAAAATTCAAATTCTAACCCAAAGAGATTATGAAAATTTACGCTTACATAAGTTTTCTTGTTTTGTTATTATTACCCCTAATCAGCTTTTCACAGTTCAGAAAATATTCCAATGAATTTTTAAATATTGGTGCAGGTGCCAGGGGGCTTGGCATGGGAGGAGCACAGGTAGCGTCGGCTAAAGATGCAACTGCAGGATATTGGAATCCGGCGGGGTTAACCGGCATTAAGGACCATCCCAATGTAGGGCTCATGCACGCTGATTATTTTGGGGGTATTGCCAAATACGAATATTTGTCGGTAGGTATTCCCATCCAGGATAATAAAAGGGCTATCGGCATTTCCATCCTCAGGTTTGCTGTTGATGATATACCAAACACTTTATTCCTGGTAGAACCGGATGGAAGTTTTAATTATGACCGTATAGAGACCTTTTCTTCGGCTGATTATGCCTTTCTTTTTTCTTTTGCACAAAAATTAAAGGAGACAGAAAAAAAGACCATCAGTTTTGGATTAAATGCAAAAGTAATTTATCGTAAAGTTGGAAAGTTTGCTTCAGCCTGGGGGTTTGGCCTGGATGCAGGCTTACAAATGCATGGTAGCAAATGGCACGCTGGCGTTGTAGCACGGGATATAACCACTACATTCAATGCCTGGTCGTTTAAATTTACTGACAAAGAAAAAGAAGTATTTTACCTCACCAATAATGAGATACCGGTAAAATCAACTGAACTTACAGCACCAAGGCTGGTGATTGGCGGAGGTTATGATTTCAGACTTGGCAAATCGGTAACACTCATGGCGGAAGCAAATGTTGATGTAACTTTTGACGGTAAAAGAAATACAGTGCTCAGTGGTAATACGTTAAGTGTAGATCCGCACGTAGGGCTGGAAGCAGCTATCCAGAATGTCTTTTTTATCAGGGCTGGTGTCAGCAATTTTCAAAGAGCTTATTCAGATGGCGATACTTTAAATCAAAAGAAAGTGTGGATATACCAGCCCAGTGCAGGCGCGGGGTTTAAAATAAAAAATATCATGATCGATTATGCATTTACCAATCTTGCAAATCAGTCAGCCGCTTTATATACCCATATTATTTCTTTACGACTGAACATTGTAGGAAAAAAAGAAACGGAATAAATAATAACTAAAGATCAGTATGAAAAAAATTCTATTAACATCAATTATAACTTTACTGGTAATTACCGGTTATTCCCAGTTAAATAATAGCTGGATCGATTACAGTAAAACTTATTATAAGTTCAGATTGAACAAAGACAGCCTGACCCGTATCTATCAACCTGTTTTAGTGGCAGCGGGTTTAGGATCTGTGTCTGCCCAAAATTTTCAGCTATGGCGTAACGGAAAAGAAGTACCGATGTTTACCTCTGTGCCGTCAGGCGTTTTAGGGTCAGGAGATTATTTAGAATTTTGGGGACAGATGAATGATGGCGAGCCCGATAAAAATCTATACCGTAATCCCGACTACCAGCTTGGCACTAAATTTAGTCTTGATACTGATTCCGCTACGTATTTTTTAACGGTTAATACTGCCAGTGCCAACTTAAGATACCTTTCGCAAACCAATAATACTGCCGGTAACACATTGCCGGCCGACCCGTATTTTATGAGAAAGATGTCGGCCAATTACCGGGAGATACTGAATAAAGGCTATGCAGCTGTTATTGGCGACTACGTGTATTCTTCATCTTATGATATTGGAGAAGGCTGGACCAGCAGGGATATAGCCCCATGCTGTGCACTTTCTGAAGTGTTACAAAATACAAACTTCTATGCAGCCGGGCCGCCTAACAGCATAACATTTAATTATGCTGCCTGCGGAAATGCGTTGAACCCGAGGGAGATCGTTATTAAACTTTCGGGAACTACTATAGCACAAAAACCGATGCCTTATTTTAATTACCTAAAAGATACGATAAGGAATATTCCACTTTCTGTTTTTACAAATCCCACTTTTTTAGGAGTGAGCATAAACGGAAATTCTCCGTTAGTTAATGACCGTATTGTAGTGAGCAACTTTACGGTTACTTATCCTGGAACATTTAATTTTAATAACGAAAAGAATTTTTATTTTGAATTAAGTGCCAATGCTGCCGGTAACTACCTGGTTATAAACAATTTTAATAACAACGGCAATGTTCCTATTTTATATGATTATAATAATTCAAAAAGAATACTCGGGGATATCAGTACAGCTGGGCAGATAAAATTTGCTTTGCTTCCATCATCAGATCCCATACGCAGGTATAACCTTATGAGCGGCGATGCCGGCAATATTAACACGGTTACAACTTTAACCAGCAAGTCATTTATTAATTATGCCAATACCGCCAACCAGGGCGATTATATGATAATCAGTCACCCGGGTTTATATAATAACGGAAGCGGGGTAAATAATGTAGACTTATACCGCCAGTACAGGAGTTCAGCAACAGGTGGTAGCTTCAATGCCAAAATATATAATATTGATGAGTTAAATGACCAGTTTGGTTTTGGTATTAGAAGGCATCCGGCAGCTATTCGTGATTTTATCCGGTATGCCTACCAGCAATTTAGTACAACACCCAAATATGTTTTTATTATTGGCAAGGGGTTAAGTTATTATGATTATGGAGTCAACCAGGCAAGCCCAATTGTAAACCAGTTGGACCTTATTCAAACATTTGGTTGGCCGGCTTCAGATATATTATTATCCTGTGCTCCAGGTACCAATGTTCCTTTAGTTCCTATTGGCCGGCTTGGTGCGATTAACGGAACGGAAGTTGGCTATTATCTTAATAAGATGAAACAGTATGAACAGGCCCAGCAATCCACGGTGCAAACCGTGGCTGAAAAAGCATGGATGAAAAACATCTTACATACTATCGGTGGAGCAGACAGTACCGAAAATGATGAATTCCGGATCTATATGAATGCCTATAAAGCCATTGCAGAGGATACATTATTTGGTGCTAAGGTTTACACTTTTGCTAAATCTTCTGTATCTACTATTGAACAGCAGCAAAGTCAGCAGATCACCAATTTATTCCAGGAAGGACTTAGCTATGTTAAATATTTTGGTCATTCATCTGCCAATGAATTGGCGATTAACCTCAATTATCCTGAAAACTATCAGAACGCCGGTAAATATCCATTTATGCATGTAAGCGGATGTACGGTAGGTAACTACTATTTATTTAATGCAAACCGACTTAATGGATATTCGGGAATGTCATTGTCTGAAAAATATGTTTTACAAGATCAAAAAGGCAGTATCGGGTTTTTAGGAAGCACACATTTTGGAATAGCGCCTTTCCTGAATTACTACAACGCCAGGTTTTATAATAACTTCTGCAGGGATATGTATGGCAATACCGTGGGCAACCAAATGAAAGCCACACTGCAAACGCTCGGCGGTAACCCCAACAGTTTGGATTTCTACACCCGGATCCACCTGGAAGAGATCAATCTTCATGGAGACCCTGCGTTAAAAATAAATTACTTTGCAAAACCCGATTATGTAATAGAAGACCAGTTGGTAAAATTTACGCCCAGTATCATTTCAGTTGCCGATCAAACTTTTAAGATCGATATCAAAATGCTCAATATCGGTAAAGCTATAAGAGATTCAATCAGGGTTAGTGTAAAACAAAAGTTACCAAATGATACGGTCAGGGTTTTATATGATCGCGTAATACCGGCCATATTGTATAGCGACTCAATTAGTTTGATCGTACCTATTAACCCTAATACAGACAAAGGGCTTAATAAATTAACAGTTTGGTTGGATGTTGACAATAAAGTGAATGAATTGTCGGAAACCAATAACATACTCACAAAAGACTTTTACATTTTTGAAGATGAGTTAAGGCCCACATTGCCTTCTAACTATTCCATAGTTAACCAGCAGAACATAAAATATTATGCAAGTACGGCAAATCCATTGGGGGGCCAGCGGCAATATGTGATGGAAATAGATACAACAGAATTGTTTAA
>JBDSXS010000281.1:0-7710 GCA_039926045.1 Ferruginibacter sp. | reverse complement strand
TCATCTGCATCAATGGCCAATAAACCATGACTGTGATAATGATCGCTGCAGGTGTTGATCACTTCAAACCTTGGCCTCGCAGTTCGGGTAGCTCCGCTACCGGCACCCGGGGTTGCTGCTCTTTTGGCAACAGCTAATTTCTGTATGAGCCTTGCTTTTTCGGCCTGGTTTAATTTACGCATGGCTGCATCTCTATCCCTGTCGAAATAAATGATCCCATCAACAATTGTTTTTTCTGCTTTGGCATAAATAGATAACGGGTTATCGCTCCACAATACCAGGTCAGCATCTTTGCCCACTTTAATACTTCCTGTTTTGTTATCAACATGCAACATTTTTGCAGGGTTGATGGTTACCATTTTCCAGGCATCTTCTTCACTCATACCGCCATACTTCACACTCTTGGCGGCTTCCTGGTTCAGGCGGCGGGCCATTTCCGCATCATCCGAATTGATGGCTACATTCAATCCAACCTTGTACATAATGTAAGCATTATAAGGAATGGCATCCACCACTTCCATTTTATAATTCCACCAGTCGCTGAAGGTTGATGCGTTGGCACCATGCGCTTTCATTTTATCAGCTACTTTATAACCTTCTAAAATATGGGTGAACGTGTTGAACGTAAATCCGAATTTATCACCCACTTTCATGGCAGCATTGATCTCGCTTTGTACATAAGAGTGACAGGTAATGAATCTTTTTTTGTTCATGATCTCTACCAGTGCATCCAGCTCCAGGTCCCTCCGAACGCTGATCGGTGTAACACCTTTTTTCTTATTGTATTCATCAGCGGCCTTCCAACTCATTTGATAATCTGTTGCCCTTTGAAATGCATCCATCATCACCTGGTCAACCCCCATCCTGGTATCAGGAAAACGTGTATTACCCTGTGTGCTTGAACTTCTTTTTACATTTTCACCCAAAGCAAACTTTATAAATCCATCGGCACCTGCAAATTTCAGGTCCTGGTCATTGGCGCCCCAGCGTAATTTTATTAGTTGTGTTTGCCCGCCTATGGTATTGGCAGATCCGTGCAGGATATGAGATGTGGTTACACCGCCGCTTAACTGCCTGTAAATATTCATGTCATCAGGATTCAGGTTATCGCCGATCCTTACTTCGGAAGTAACACTTTGTCCGCCTTCATTAATGGATGCAGCAGCAATATGCGAATGCTCATCAATTACGCCGGCAGTTAAATGTTTGCCTGTGCCATCAATAACTCTTGCTGTTGCATCTGTAAGATTTTTTCCTACTGCAACTATTTTTCCTCCCTTAACCAATACATCTGTATTCTCCAGCCTGCCATCTTTTTCGCTGGTCCATACCGTTGCATTTTTAATTAAGATGTTTTCCTGTTTGGGCATCTCTTCCCAGCCATAACTTAAAAATGGATAAGTTACTTTTCCTAAAACGAGCGGTTGCTTGAGCTTTACACTGTCGGCTTTTACTTCTGCTTTTCTATCAAATGTGGCCGTCCAGGTAAATATATTTCCCATGGCATCGCTGCCGCGGCCATTCCAAACATTACCGTTTGCAACACCACTTAAAATTGTTTCCCTTGCATTGGGCCCACGACCTTCTGTATAACTGAGTTTTACCAGTTTGCCATCATAACTATATTTACCGGTGATGGTATCCTTGCTGATGAATTGTGCAACGCCAGCATCTTTCAGGTCGAGCGAAAAAGCTTTTACACCTGCATTGGTATTGGCTATAAAATTATAAGTTCCTTTTACATCATTCCAGTTCTCATCTTTAACCGAATTCCTGATACCCTGTGTCCAGTTTTGCAACAACACCGTTTTTTCTGCAAACACGGGGCCCGTGGTAATTAAAAAATTAGCGATCTTGCCCGCTTCCAGGCTTCCGATCTTATCATACACTCCCAACATGCCTGCAGGTGCTTTTGTAAGTGCGTCCAATGCTTTGGACTCTGTTAAACCATACTCCATGGCTTTGCGGAGGTTTGTCATGAACTCGGTAACATTGGACAAGTCAGCGGCAGTCAGGCAAAAATTAATGCCTGCTTTTTCAAATGCCGCGGCATTGCCGGGAGCCAGTTCCCAATGTTTCAGGTCATCCAGGCCTACAAAGCGCAGGTCATTCGGATCATCAACATCCATGGCGGCAGGATAATTAAGCGATAAGATAAATGATGCTTTGGTTTCGCTCATTTCTTTTATACGCTGGTATTCGTTACCACCGCCTTTAATAATGTATTGCACGCCAAATTCGTCGCCGATCTTATCTGCTCTTAAGTCATTCCATTTATCATTGGCCTCAAAGATCTGCGGCAATGATTGGTTATCGTTCCAGCTTTTTAAAGATAAGTTCACACCTTCTGATGCCGGGTTGCTCTTATACCATTGGGCATCCAGGTAGGTCTGCCTCAATAAAGCGATCATGCCCATCATGGAGCCGGGATAACTCTGACTGGATGTTCCCCTGTTGAAAGAATAATGAGCAGAGGCCTTATCCTTGATCAATACAAAATTATCGGCCTCATTGGCAAGGGTGACAAAGGCGCCAGTTCCCCTGGCAATACCATCTTTTTGATGGGTAAGTACCGAACCAAAACCAATATCACGTAATGACTTTGCTTTTGCATCATCGGCACTGAAAATTTTGTAGGCTTCGGTCTCTGGTTTTATAGCCTGGTTCCAGCCATAAGCACCCTTTGTATTTGAAGTGATCTGTTGCGTGCGAAAAAAAGCTGCGCCGCCTGCTGCCTGCTGACGGTCTGCGACAGGAATTCCGTAATCGCTGTAGATATCAATAAAGGCAGGATAAATATATTTACCGTTGCAATCAATTACCACGGCATCCTTTGGAATGGCGATATTGTTTCCAACAGCTTCAATTTTTCCTTTTCGGATCACCAGCGTCGCATTCTGTAAAGTGGTTTGGCCATCTTTTACAATGCTGGCATTGATGAATGCATAACATCCGTCTTTTTGATTGGCCACATCATTTACCGGGAAAGTTGCTTGTGCATTGGTGATTTGAGCAGTACCTGTTGCTAATACCAGCACCATCAACAATAATTTAAATTTGTGCATGCAATTGGGTTTTGGTTTTTTTAAAATCAGGCGATAAATATAACAAATGATTAAATGTAAATGTGCCGGTGAATACAATTAAGTTTTGCAGAATCCTTAATTTTGCAGCATTGGGGCAAAATATGAATATAGAACAATATATAAACTGGCCATCCGTTATGGGGTTTATTAAAATGATGGAACAGTTTTTGTAATTTTAAATGCATGAAAAAAATATTTAGTTTAGTACTTGTTGTAATGACAGCTTTGGGTGTTTCTGCACAAAAAGGAAGTGGCGACACTGCTGCCATAGCAAAAGTTACTGTTGTTAAAGACCACCGCCTGGATATTTTGGCAAAAGCCGAAGTGGATGTTAACAATATGGCAAACCGGTTTACCAAAGGTTACCGCCTTTTTGTTTTAAAAAGCAATAACAGGGATTATGCCATGAAAGTAAGGGCTTACCTGTTACAGAATTTCCCTGATGAAAAAGTGATCATGACCTACCAGTCGCCCTTTATTAAAATGAAGTTTGGTGATTTTGTAGATAAGGCTGATGCTGAAAAATGCAAGGATCTGATCATGAAATCAGGTGTAGTAACGGGGGGTATTTACATTGTACCCGATACCATCGAGTTAAAACCTGATAAAATGGAACAGGAAGAAAAACAATAATCTCCTTCTTTATATAGAGTTTCTGTTTAGAAACTCTTTTTTATTTCGCTTCTTTAAGATTATTTTTAAACCATGATAAAAAAAAGCATACAGGACCTGGCAAAAACATATGCCAATGAGTTTATTGATGTGAGGCACCAGATACATGCCAATCCCGAATTGAGTTACCAGGAATTTGAAACTTCTGCATTTGTACAACAAAAATTAACTGAGTTTGGAATTCCCTTTGAAGTGAAAGCCACAACGGGTGTTATTGGTTTGATAAAAGGGAAGAACCCCGAAAAAAAAATCGTTGCACTTAGGGCCGATATGGATGCATTGCCCATCACAGAAGAGAATGATGTACCCTACCGGTCAAAAAATCCCGGTGTAATGCATGCCTGCGGACATGATGTACATACAACCTGTTTGCTGGGCGCCGCAAAAATTTTAAATGAATTGAAGGATGAGTGGGATGGAACAGTAAAACTAATTTTTCAACCCGGTGAAGAAAAGAACCCCGGCGGTGCAAGTTTATTGATCGCCGCAGGGGTACTTGAAAACCCAAAGCCTGAAAAAATATTTGCCCTGCATGTTCACCCGGGTTTGGAGATCGGCAAATTAAGTTTCCGGAACGGCATGGTGATGGCCAGTGCCGATGAAATTTACATCAGCATAAAAAGTAAAGGGGGGCATGCTGCCGCACCACAGTTTACAGCCGATACCATTTTAATTGCATCGCATTTAATTATAAGTCTGCAGCAGATCATAAGCAGGAATAACAGCCCGTTCAATCCTTCTGTTTTATCGATCACTTCTTTCCAGGGTGGCAATACCACCAATGTTATTCCAAGTGAAGTAAAACTGATGGGTACTTTCAGGGCCATGAATGAAGAATGGCGTTTTAAAGCGCATGAACTGATAAAAAAACAAACCATTGAACTGGTTGCTGCCATGGGCGCCGAAGCAACCATACACATTGATGTGGGCTATCCTTTTGTTTTAAATAATGAAGCGTTGGGTAATGAAGCCTGGAAAATGGCAGAAGAGTTTGTAGGTGCAACTAATGTGGAAGAAACAGAGTTAAGGATGGGTGCCGAAGATTTTGCTTATTATTCCCACCAGGTACCCGCCTGTTTTTTCAGACTGGGTGCAGGCAATAAGGCCAAAGGCATTTCAAGCGGCGTGCACACACCTACATTTAATATAGATGAAGGAGCCATTGAGATAGGGATGGGGATGATGGCGTGGTTGGCAACCCCCTAACCCCCTGAAGGGGGAACTTAGAGCAAGATAATAATTATAAAAACGGATTTTTTGATTTGCATAGAGATCATTTTTAAATTTTAAAACTTAATTCAATAATATGCTGTGCTATGCAGCAGTATACTTTGAATTAGGATTCCCCCTTCAGGGGGGCAGGGGGTATGAAAATAGCATTCCACGGCGCAGCCCGTACAGTAACCGGCAGTAAGCATTTACTTACTTTAAAGAACGGCAAAAAATATTTACTCGACTGTGGTATGTTCCAGGGTCTTGGAAAGGATACCGACGCCATGAACCGCAGCTTTGGTTTTGATCCCGTGGAAGTAACCCACCTGATCTTATCCCATGCACATATTGACCATTGCGGCCTGATACCAAAACTGGTGAAGGATGGTTTTAATGGTAAAATATTTTGCACGCCTGCTACAAAAGAACTGACAGCCGTAATGCTGGAAGATTCGGCCGGCATACAGGAAAATGAAGTTAAATACGAAAATAAAAGAAGGGCACAGGAAGGATTGCCTTACCTGAAGCCCTTGTACGATACAGCAGATGCATTGGCTGCAGCCGATCATTTTGTAGCAGTTGAATATGATGGCTGGTTTGCCATTGATGAAAATATTGAAGTGCAATACACAGATGCAGGTCATATCATTGGCAGCGCCGCCGTGCATTTAAAGATCAAAGAAGATGGAAAAGTAACCCGTTTAACATTTAGCGGAGATGTGGGCAGGTACAGGGATGTGATCTTAAAATCGCCTGCTGAATTTTCGCAGGCAGATTATATTTTAATTGAATCAACTTATGGCAACAGCCTGCACGATAATGCCAGCACAACACCTGACCAGATCTTACAGTGGATCGAAAAAGCCTGTTTACAGAAAAAAGGAAAACTGATCATTCCTGCATTCAGCGTGGGGCGCACACAGGAAATATTGTTTGCACTGAATCAACTGGAAATAGAAAGAAGATTACCTGACCTGGATTATTTTGTTGACAGTCCGCTTAGTGTAAAAGCAACAGAGATAGTAAAACATTACCCGCAATATTTTAATAAGACCATTCAGCAGATATTGTTATCAGATAATGATCCTTTTGGTTTTAAGGGATTAAAATATATCAAGTCGGTGGAAGAATCGAAGATGCTGAATTTCCGCAACGGGCCTTTTGTTATCATATCGGCCAGCGGTATGGCTGATGCCGGAAGGGTAAAACACCATATCAGTAATAATATTGAGAACAGCAAGAATACTATTTTGTTAACCGGTTATTGTGAGCCACATTCACTTGGGGGGAAACTAATGGCAGGAGCAAAAGAAGTGAATATTTATGGTGTACAGCACGAAGTAAATGCCGAGATCGGTTCTATCCGCAGCATGAGTGCCCATGGTGATTATGATGACCTTTGCCAGTTCCTTGCTTGCCAGGACCCAGCGCAGGTAAAAAGGGTTTTTGTTGTGCATGGAGAATATAATGTGCAGCAGGAATTCCAACACAGGCTGATGCATAAAGGATTTAAAGATGTGGAAGTGCCAGAATTGCATTCTGAGACGGGTTTGGAATAAGGTGCAAAGTCTATTAGCTTAAGCAGCGTGTCAGCCTGAGCCTGTCGAAGGCGGGTTACCCGTTTATACATTGCGCCTTCGACAGGCTCAAGGCTGACATTTCATTCAATAAACAGACAATAATTTTTGCTTTGGAATAGTTTTTGGTTAGGGAATGCAGACACAGAGCCGATATAAAAGAAGATCTTATGAGAAAGCTGAAAAAGTTTTTTAAAATATTACTGATCACCATTTTGATATTGATCGGTTTGTTGTTTGCCACTCCTTATATTTTTAAAAGCCAGATCGTTTCTCTTGTAAAAAAAGAGGTTAACAGGAACCTGAATGCCAAAGTTGATTTTAAAGACGTTGACATTTCTTTTTTCAGGAATTTTCCCCGGGTAAGTATTGGGCTGGATCAACTGCAGGTGATAGGTACAGATCAATTTGCAGCAGATACATTATTATCTGCCAAAAGACTGGATGCTACCGTAGATATCATGAGTTTTATCAGGCGTAAGAACATGAACATCTATAATGTTTTTCTTGAATCGCCACGGATCAATGCCATTATAAATAAAGACGGTTTGGCCAACTGGGATATTGTAAAAAAGGCTGCAGACAAGGCTGTTACAGATTCAGCAGACAAACCTTTCAACCTCCAGCTTAACTATTATTCCATTGAGAACGGTTACCTGAATTATATGGACGTACCGGGCAACATGAGCGTGGTCATGGAAAATCTAAATCATTCGGGAACAGGCGATTTTACATCAAACTTCTTTACACTGAGAACCAGGAGTGCTGCTGATGCCATTTCATTTAATTATGGCGCCATACCTTATTTATCTAAAGTGCGGTCTACCGTAAATACAGATATTAAGATCGACAATAAAAATGGTGTTTACAGCTTTGATGGCATTGAGATGTTATTAAATGAGCTGAAGGTAGATGGCAAGGGAAGCATAAAAAAACTGGCAAAAGGTTACGCTGTGGATGTAAGTTTTAAATCTCCTTCTGCCGATTTTAAAAACCTGCTTTCGCTGATCACGCCCATTTATCAAAAAGAATTCAATAAGATCACAGCAACCGGTACGGCCCTGTTTGAGGGTTATGTTAAAGGAGTATATGCTGATTCTGTTAAGCCGGCTTATCACCTGGCGATGGAAGTAAAAGACGGCTCCTTTAAATATACCGACCTG
>JBDSXS010000280.1:0-26528 GCA_039926045.1 Ferruginibacter sp. | reverse complement strand
AATGGAACAACATCGGTCATGAAACTTAAAGCGTACACAGTTGCAACATTACCTACCGGAGCTGTTGGCGATATGGCATACGTAAGTGACGCACTTACTCCTGCATTTGGAGTAACCCTTGTAGGTGGCGGAGCAGTAAACACAATCGCTTTTTTTGATGGAACAAATTGGACGGCTCACTAAATTAAAAACAATAATAAAAAGATATATGGCAATAACTTCTTTAGATACTTACATTAACAGTGCAAAACAAAAGTTACGGTTTGTAAAAACAACTGTACGTACTACCATTGCCACGGCATGGTTTAGTTTATTTGATGTGGCCGGTGAACCAGGTGCGGGCACATTGGCTGTTGGCAATACTGCAAATGGCTTAGTGCCAACAGATGCAGTTACTGGTTTTCCTTTTATAAGTGCATTTGGTGGAGCAGCAAAAGGTTATTTAAGTATTGTTGAATTTGGCAGCACAGTTGCATCACGTTTGCGTATTTGTGATAGGCTATTTCATGCAGGTGCTTATGCTTTTAATGCTAATACAACACTGGCATCACAACCATCATATAGCAGCAGAATACCTGGGGCAGATTATAAAGGCACTGAAATTTGGATTGAATGTGTAACTGCATTTACAGGTAATTTAAGTGTGGCTGTTACCTATACCAACCAGGATGGCACTGCATCACGTTCAACCGGCACATTTGCCACTGGTACAGCACTTACATTGGGCAGAATGATGCAACTGCCTTTACAGGCCGGTGATACTGGTGTGCAAAAAATAGACAGTGTAATTGGCACTGTGGCCACTGGTGGTACTTTTAATGTTTTGGTATTGCGGCCTTTGTGGGGTGGCCGTATAATGATTTTAAATGGTGGTGATACACATGGCCTGGATAAAACCGGCATGCCTGAATTATTTGCTGATAGTGCTTTACAAATATTGGTAAATGCTGACAGCACCAGCACTGGCATACCTGAACTTTTAATGGAAATTGCAAATGGTTAATTTATACAATTATTTACAAATAGGCGGTGGCAAAGGTTTAACAAATTACTTGGTGCCAAAATCAACAATTAATATGTGGCAACAAATTGCCGCAAAATTGTTTTTTGGCAGTATGCTAATTGGTAGTGCGGCCGGTGTTGCAGGTACATCAGCAGCATTGATAGGTAAAGCAAATGGTGCTGGCAGTGCGGCAGGGGTATCTACAACATCAGCAACTGTTATTGGAAAAATAAATGGCAGTGGTAGTGCTTCCGGTGTAGCAGGTACAACAGCTTCAATAGTTGGTAAAACAATTGGGAGTGGTAACGCTGCCGGAGTTGCAGGTACATCAGCATCATTGGTTGGTAAAGCAAATGGTGCCGGTACTTCAGCCGGTGTTGCCAGCACATCAGCAGCATTGGTTGGTAAAGCAAATGGTGCATGTAATGCAGCCGGTGTTGCCAGTGCATCAGCAGCAATACATTCAAATTCAATTTTTGTTTATGGTGCAGGTGCATCAGCAGGTGTTGCCAGCACAACAGCAGCCATTATTGGGAAAGTAATTTGTGCAGGTGATGCATCAGGTGTTGCCAGTACATCAGCAGCATTGGTTGGCAAAGCAAATGGTTCAGGTAATGCAGCAGGTGTTGCCAGTACATCAGCAGCTTTAATTGGCAAAGTTTATTTGGTTGGCAACTGTGCAGGGTTAAGTTATTGTGCAGTGGTAATAAATACTGTAATTGATTTACAAAGTAGTATTGTATCTACTTTAATAAAGCCATCAGAATTACAATCAGTTGTGTTAATAAATTCAGAAGTGCTGCAAAATATTGAATTTAATTCAACCATTGGCAGCAGTATAAATGCAAAATCATTAATAAAAGTAATTACATAATAACATGGATAAAGTGTATAGCCAACAAAGTTTATTAACCCTGAATTTAGAAACAGGAAATTCAAATGTGGCCACTGCTGAAGTGAAAAAGATATTATTTAAAAGGCCTGATGAAACAAAGGGTTTTTGGACAGCCACAGCAGATGGTACAAAGTTGGTACATGTATTAAGTAATGGTGAAATTAACATGCCTGGTTTGTGGCAATTTCAGGCATACATTGAACTGGCTGGCAAAAAAGGCTTTGGATTAATAACAAACATAAATTTTTTAACTTCAATTGAATAAACATGAGTAAGACAAATGCATTTGAAACGAATTTATTAAACCACATTTTTAAAAATGTGGCCATTGGAAACATTGGTGATGCAACAGGTTTGCCAGCAGCAGCAACAGTTGGAAACCTTTATGTAAGTTTACACACTGCTGATCCAGGTGAAACTGGTGATCAAACAACCAGTGAAGCAACATTTACAGGTTATGCACGAATGGCAGTAATTAGAAGTGCAGTTGGTTGGACAATTAGCGGCACAACACAAATTGCCAATGCTGCTGCAATAACATTTGCAGCTTGTACAGCAGGAACAAACACAATTACACATTTTGGTATTGGAACATCTTTATCAGGTGTTGGTAATTTATTGTACAAAGGTGCATTTAGTTCATCATTGGCAATAAGTAATGGAATTACACCTGAAATATCAATTGGTGCTTTGGTGATAACTGAAGATTAAGATGGTTTTTTTTATATTGATTTTTTGGTTTTAATCCCTTTGTTTCCACAAAGGGGTTTTACTTTTACAGCAGCTTTTAAGTGTGGTTTAAATCAGGCTGTAAATTGCCAGCAAAACAACTTCAACATATCATCAGCAGCAAAACAATTGATGTGGTTTAAATCAGGCTGTAAATTGCCAGCAAAAGAACTTCAGCAGATAATCAGCAGCAAAACAATTGATGTGGTTTAAATCAGGCTGCAAATTGCCAGCAAAAGAACTTCAGCAGATAATCAGCAACAAAACAATTGATGTGGTTTAAACTGGCTTAAATAAGGCTGAAAAGTAACTGAATGAATAAGATGTTGGCAAAGTTCAGCAATGATTGTAAATTGATGCTGAAAACAGGCAAAAAAGCCTGATTAAACAAACCTTTAAAATTAGGACAATTTAAATTTTGTGATAGGACAATTTAAATTTGCGCTTTTACTGCTGAGCTTTTTGAATCCATGATCGGATATACCATTAAGGGCTTTCTGAATTTCATTAATATTTGAATAATAATAGCCTCTTATTGCTTTCTTTAGTTTCTTATTTTTGATTAAGTAAATGGCTTTAGAACTAGGGTCTCCGATCGTATGTTCAACTGTTTCAATGAAATAATCAAAATCTGAAAAAGAGTATGATTTTTTTATTGCAAAGAAGATATTGATAAAAACAATTTCTTTTTTGTTTGTATCAATAGTTATGTTCATCGGGTGGACTACGAGTATCTTAATTATAAAAAAGGTAATAAAGCCAAACAGGCAAATAAATATCGCCGATTCTCCTTTTGTCAAAGCACTCCTAAACAAATCACTTTTGAAGAAGTGGACTGAAATCATAGCATAAGTAAAAAGGCCGCAGAAAATTGCAAGTAATGACAAAATAAGAAATCCAATGAAAGAGCCTTTTCGAAATACTGATTTTACCATTTGTTTGAGGTTTCACTAAGTTTTCGCATAACATATAAATGTACGCAGCTCCTACTAGAGTTCATATCAATGCCCAGGTTCGTGTCTTCACGAATCGAGGCGTAGTAATTCTTTCAACTTACCCATTTCTCGACTTCGCTCGAAATTAGTACGATACATCCTTCGACTCCGCTCAGGACTGTTATTCGTCCAGGACTATATACTCCTGTTCCCATCAAAATTCTCAAGTTCCTTACTTACTGCATTTAAGAATGTGGAGCCGAGGGCGCCATCAATAATGCGGTGATCGTAACTGAGGGAGATATACATCATGTGGCGGATGGCAATGCTGTCGCCCTGTGGTGTTTCAATAACCATTGGCCGCTTTTTAATAGCGCCAACAGCCATAATAGCAACCTGTGGCTGGTTGATGATAGGTGTTCCCATGATGCTGCCGAATGTACCTACATTAGTAAGGGTGAATGTTCCGCCGGTTGTATCATCGGGTTTTAGTTTTCCGGTACGTGCAGCATTGGCCAGGTTATTCACCTGTTGGGTAAGGCCAACTAAATTTAAGCGGTCGGCATTTTTTATTACGGGTACAATTAAGTTACCGTTTGGCAGGGCAGTGGCCATACCAATGTTGAGGTCTTTTTTTATAATGATCTTATCACCATCAACACTGCTGCTGAGCCAGGGATATTTTTTGATGCATTTTACAATGGCTTCAATAAAGAGGGGCGTGTAGGTAATTTTTTCACCTTCACGTTTTTCAAAATCTTTTTTTATTCTCTCTCTCCACAATACCAGGTTGGTTACATCGCATTCTGCAAAACTGGTTACATGTGCAGAGGTATGTTTACTGTCAACCATATGCTTGGCGATCAGTTTGCGCATGCGGTCCATCTCTATTACTTCTACATTGCCAGGATAGCTGTTAGTTGTTAGCTGTTGGCTATTAGTTACAACCACCTGGTTGTTGTCGTTTTCATTTACAGGAGCAGCTTCAATTTCCTGGCTAACTGCTAATGGCTTATGGCTAACAGCTTTGTTTGCTACATACGCCAAAATATCTTTCTTACTAACCCTTCCTTCCTGCCCGGTGCCTGGTATATTTTCCAGCTCAGTCATGCTGATGCCTTCCTGCTGGGCTATGTTTAGAACAAGCGGAGAATAGAAACGAATCGCAGATTTTGATGATTCCCCTGATTTCGCTGATGAAGCAGTTGGCTGGTAAGGAATTTCTTCCACTACTTTGGCATCTTCGTATTCAGGTCTTTCGGGTGTGGGTGCAGGCTGGTTATTGGAAACGGCTGCATTGGCGCCCACCCTTATTTTTGCAATGACAGTACCAATGGGTACCACATCATTCTCTTTAAATAAGATCTCTTCAATTACACCCTCAGCAGTAGAAGGTACTTCACTGTCCACTTTATCGGTAGCAATGTCTAAAACGGTTTCGTCCTGTTTGATCGTATCACCTGGTTTTTTATGCCATTTTAAAATAGTGGCTTCCATGATGCTTTCTCCCAGTTTCGGCATTACCAAATCAACTAAACTCATATAATTATTTGAAATTTGAATACTGTATTAAAATAATTTCAAAGTAAAACTTTACTTTGGCTGCAATCGGGCTCAAAGGTAATTATTTCCGATTTAATAGTTATAATAGTTGTCAAGTGATTATAGGTGACACCTCTCCAAGAGGTGTCACCTATAATCACCTATGAACCTTCAGCCAAAATGAATTTACGCAGTAAATTCAAAGCATTCACCGCCGTCAACTGTATATTCCGCATCCTGTCGAATCGGAAGTATAGTTTTTGAGCCTGCAAATTATCTTTATTGCCTACAGCGATCCAGACCGTTCCGGCGGGTTTATCGGGCAGGCCGCCACCAGGCCCCATAATACCCGAAACTGCGATCACATAATCGGATTTGATATTTTGCAAAGCACCCCTGGCCATTTGTAAAACGACCTCCTCACTCACCGCACCTTTGGTTTCCAGTGTTGACTTATCAACCTGCAACAGGTCTTCTTTAGCCTGGTAAGAATAACTTACAATACTTCCGTCATAAAATTTCGAGGAGCCGGGAATGGCTGTAAGCAGGTGAGAGATAAAACCCCCGGTACAGCTTTCAGCAGTGCACATGGTCTTTCCTTTGGAAATTAATAATTGACCAACCACATTTTGCATGGGCTCATCGGTGTCGGTTACCAGGTAATCTTTTACAAGTGTTTTAAGTGTTTCAAATAAACCGTGTATCTGATTTTCAGTTTCAGCGGCATTAAAATTCGTTGCCGACAAACGTAACCTCACCATGCCGTAATTGGGCAGGTAGGCCAGTTTTATATGTGCCGGAAGGGCTGCTTCAAAATCTTTGATCAGTTCGGCTAAAAAACTTTCGCCCAAACCAGCTGTTAATAATGTTTTATGGATGATCGTTGGAAACTTAAACTGCTGCAGCAAAAAGGGTATCACATCATCTGTCATTAAACCTTTCATTTCATGCGGCACACCGGGCAGGCTTATAAATACCTTTTCGTTCTTATGAAACAGCATACCGGGAGCAGAACCTCTTTTGTTAAAGAAAGCAGTACAGGTATCGGGCACTTCTGCCTGTTTTAAATTGCGGTCAATGAGGGGCCGGTTCAATTTGGTAAAAATATCAATTACGTTCTGGCGGGTTTCTTCATGTATGATCATTTTGCCATCGAAATACTTGCACAGTAATGGTTTGGTAATATCATCTGCTGTTGGGCCAAGTCCGCCGGTTACTAAAATAATATCGGCATGTTTTTGTTCTTCATCCAGGGCAGTCCATATTTCATCCCAAACATCACCCACCGCCACACGGCGCACCACACGTATGCCTGACTTGTTAAGTTCCTCCGCCATCCAGGCGCTGTTGGTGTCAATAACCTGTCCGATCAAAAGTTCATCACCGATGGTGATGATGGAAGCCTGTGTCATACTATACTATTAGAAGTTTGTTATTTTTAAAACTTATCTATAATACGCATTTTGTCTTGTTTACCAGCACTTCGACAAGCTCAGTGTTGACAACCATGACAAAAAGCTGTCAGCCTTGAGCTTGTCGAAGGCGGTTAAGTTAAAATTGCATTGATATAAAACAAAACCAGTTAATTTTAATGCAAGATAAGTTAAGTATGAAATGAGCCATTATAATATATCTCATATTAGATGTTTTTTTGGCGAATTCCATGTGACAAAAAATAATAAGAAAAACACATGAAAACATTTTTTTTGCTTTTTAGTTTAGCAGTAAGCACTATTTCTTTTGGTCAGAAAACAGGGGACCGGCTTTCAAATGCATTTAAATCTTTAGAAACTGATGCCCAGTTCAAACATGCATCTATAAGCCTGTACATTGTAGATAGTAAAACGGGCAAACCGGTCTTTGCTAAAAATCCGGAACTGGGTTTGGCAACCGCCAGTACTTTAAAAGTGATTACCAGCACCACAGCATTTGAATTGCTGGGCAAAGACTACCACTATAAAACGGATATAGCTTATGATGGAACCATTACAGGCAATACATTGAATGGTAATCTTTTTATAACCGCATCCGGCGATCCCACACTGGGAAGCTGGAGATGGAACAGGACCACGATGGATTCAGTATTGCAGAAAATAATTGCTGTGCTTAAGGCAAATAATATAACTACAATAACTGGTAATATTATCATTGATGAAAGTAAATGGAGTACACAGGTTACACCACGTGGCTGGACCTGGGATGACATTGGTAATTATTATGGTGCCGGAGCAAGGGCATTGAACTGGCATGAGAATCAATATGACCTTATTTTGAAACCTGGAAAAAATGTAGGTGATCCTGTTGAAATGCTCAAAACAGAACCCATATTATCAGCTGCATTAATCAACGAATTAAAAACAGGAAAGGAAGGTAGTGGCGATAATTCGGTTATTTATTTGCCTGAAAATGGTGTGATAGGTTATATAAAAGGTACGATACCGACAGGGAATAATACATTTTCTGTTTCAGGTTCTATACCCGATGCCGCAATGTCATTTGGCCACCAGGTTAGGCGTTTTCTTATGAACAATATGATCGAATTAATGAGTGCGGATATAAATACCAGTCTTTCATACCTTATAAAAAAAGAAAAAATGCCCGTTCCGGCAAAAACATTACTAAGTCTTTATTCGCCATCGCTCGACAGCATTACTTACTGGTTCCTGCAAAAAAGCGTGAACCTGTTTGGTGAAGCATTTGTAAAGACCATGGCCTTTGAAAAAACAGGATTCGGTTCTACCGAAGCAGGTGTTGATATCATTAAAGACTTCTGGAGTAAAAAAGGCATTGAGCCATCGGCATTGAATATGATCGATGGGAGCGGACTTTCACCCGCCAACCGTGTTACAACCAATGCACTGGTAACTGTTATGCAATATGCAAAACAACAGAGTTGGTTCTCTTCTTTTTACAATGCCCTGCCCGAACAGAATGGCATAAAAATGAAATCGGGTTATATTGGCGGCGTAAGGAGTTACACGGGCTATATAAAAAGCAAAACTGGGGCTGAATATACTTTTGCTTTTATCGTCAATAATTTTGACGGAAGCCCAGGGGCTGTGCGTGAAAAAATGTGGAAGCTGCTGGATATATTAAAGTAACTTGAACCCCTCAACCAAAACTATATTTTATGGCAGATCAAAATTTTAAAAATCATTCACGCTTTGTTCCTATGTTCCATTTCGTGGCATTTACTGCCGCATTATTTGCATGGGTGATGGCTTTAGTCAATTTCTTTAAAGCTATAGCTAACGAAAGTGGCAGGCTGAATGCCGCAGCCATGGTGGCACTCAGTGCGGCTTTGATACTTGGCTTGTGGTATTCAAGAGTATTTGCGTTAAAGGCCCAGGACAGGGCAATACGGGCAGAAGAAAATTTCAGGCATTTTTTGGCAAGTGGGAAATCTTTAGACAGCCGTTTGCGCATGGGGCAGATCATTGCTTTACGTTTTGCCAGCGATGATGAATTCGTTTCCCTGTCAAAGCAGGCAGTTGATGAGAACCTGGATGCAAAGCAGATCAAAATGGCCATTAAAAACTGGAAGGTGGATAATAACAGAGCGTAAACCCCTGTCCCCTGAAGGGGAACTTAAACATAATCAGCTATCGGTTTAGCAATTTATTCATGGAAGAAAGAAACAAAGTGATTTTTGAAAATAAAAGTCTCTGGAGATATTTTACTCTTAAGCCCCTTTAGGGGTTTGGGGTAAAATATCTTGCTAACTTTTCCCTCAATACATCCGGCATATCACAGCGCTTCATTGTTTTTGCGTCAACAAAAAATAAGGTAACCACTCCGGTATTAAGCAGTTCATCCTGTTCATTAAAGATCTCTGCATGAAAAACGATCTTGAAATGTGTGGGCATTTCTTTCAGCGTTGTTTTTACGGTAATGAGGTCATCGTATTTTGCGGGACGTAAAAACCTGCTGTGTATATCTACCACCGGCATGATAATGCCCAGGGCTTCAATTTCTTTGTAAGTATAACCGATCTGGCGTATGGCTTCGGTACGGCCAATTTCATAAAACTGTGCATAATGGCCGTAGTACACCACACCCATCTGGTCGGTGAGGGCATAGTGAATACGTATCTGTGTTTCGGTAATGAACATTTTTAATTGATAATTGATAATAGGCTAATGGATAATTTTTTAGAAGCCTGGTTTCTTAGATCATAGCAGGTAGCCATGAATTTGAGAAATTATCCATTATAAAATTATCCATTTGATTTACGTGTTATTTCCCGATCATACTATCTACACTCACCCTTCCTGCACCAACCAATAATAATACAAGATAGCCTGTAAGATATAAGGCGGCTGTTTGGCCATCACCAAAAACATCGCCATTGTGTGCTTTAAATAAAGCCACACACATAACAACGATAAGAGGTATAGCAGCAAATCTGGTGAATAGTCCCAGGATCAAAAACAGGGAGCAAAAGAATTCAGCAAAAACAACCAGGGCAAGTGACATGCTGTTCCCAATACCCAGGAAATTCATAAACTTGGGTTGCAATTCTGCAAAATGGACGAGCTTATAATAACCGGAATGCATCATTAAAATGCCAAAACTCAGGCGCAATAAAAGCATAGCTGTGTTAAATGCGCCAGCTGAATACTTTGTTGATAATAACTTTCTCATTGATTTTTTTTAAATGGATATTTTTTAATTAACTGTTATAAAATTATTTAACAAAGCTTATTTATCATTTTATTAACAGCATTGTAAAAATACATTCGTTTTGTTTACATCAATTATACACTTATTAACAATCATTTGGAATGATGTTTGTAACAAAATAGTAACCAAGTAATTTTACACCAGTAAAAAAATGAATGAACCAACAATCATGATAAAACAAAAAATAGCCCTGATGCTGTTTGCGGCAGCATTTTCTTTCTCCGCATTTGCCCAACCCACCCATGCCATTACCGATCCGGAAAAAAAATATAAAGATGCCAAAGAGCTTTTTGTAAGTGAGCAGTTTGCACTGGCATATCCTTTATTTGCAGAATTAAAGGCAGAGAATCCCCCAAATACCATAAGCAATCATACGTACATCAACGACGATGTGAATTATTATTATATCGTTTGCGAATTAAAATTACAACAACCCATTGCCGTTCAGGAAGCCAGGCATTATATTGAGGTGGTAAGCAACGAGCCACGCCGGCAGTTGCTGAGCTATCACCTGGCCAAGTATTATTTTATAAAAGAAGATTTCAGCAATGCCATTGAGTATTACGAAAGAGCGGGCCTCGACAATTTAAGTAATGATGAAATTGCAGATGCCAAATTTGAAAAGGCATACTGTTATTTCAATCTTAAACAGTTTGATATAGCCAAACCTTTGTTTGACGAGATACACCAGATGGAGGATAACAAATATTATATTCCGGCGAATTATTATTATGGTTTCATAAGTTATCAAAACCGAAATTATGCGGAAGCCCTCAGGTCTTTTAAACTGGTAGAAACCCAGGAGGAATATAAAGGTGTTGTACCTTATTATATTGCCGAGATCTATTATTTCCAGGGAAAAAAAGATGAGGCTTTACGTTACGGCGAAAGTGTTTTAAGCAGGGGAGGGACTTTGTTCTATCAAAAAGAAATGAACCTGCTGATGGGACAATTGTATTTCGAAAAGAAAAATTACCAGAAAGCTTTACCACTCCTGGAAGCATATGTGAACAGCAGCGAGACCGTGAGCAAGGAGATCATGTACGAACTGAGCTACTGTTATTACGATGCCAATAAATTAGACAAAGCCATTGAGGGATTTAAACAACTCAGCACCGAAAAAGATTCGATGGGGCAAAACAGCATGTACCTGTTGGGAGATTGCTACCTGCGTACCAACCAGAAAGCCAATGCCCGTAATGCTTTCCAATACAGTGCTTATAACAGTTCCAATAAACTTCAACAGCAGATATCACGCTTTACTTATGCAAAACTTTCTTACGAGTTGGGATACCAGGATATTGCATTGAGCGAAATGAAAAGATACATCAATGACTATCCCAACAGTGAGTATGATACGGAAGCCAAAGAAATTTTAGTGGGCCTGATGGCCAATACCAACAATTTTGCAGATGCCTTACAATTATATGAATCGTTTGAGAAGCCGACGGCTTCCATGCAAAAGCTGTATCCACGCATTTTGTATGGCAGGGCAGTAGAGTTGATCAATGACCAGCAGGTACAAAAAGCAGATGAGCTGTTCACGAAAGTTTTGGCATTGCCAGCTTCTTCAGTTACCCCTTATGCTAATTTCTGGAAAGGTGAAATAGCCTACCGCAACAATGAATATGACAATGCCATTAAGTACCTGAGTTTTTACATGCAGGCCAATGTACCTGCCCTGGGCGAGGCTAATAAGAACACCGCAAATTATGACCTGGGTTATAGCTGGTTCCAAAAGGAGAACTATACCAAGGCACTTGGCTATTTTGAGCAGGTGGCTAAAAATGTTTCTGTAACATCTCCCGCCATGGAGCAGGATGCTTATGTACGTAGTGCTGATAGTTATTTTATGAAGTCGGACTTTACTAAGGCAAATAGCATGTATGACAATGTGATCAATAATGCCTTGCCACAGAGTGATTATGCCATGTACCAAAAATCCCTGATCGCAGGTGTGAAAAGCTCAACCAATAAGATCGCTACACTTAACAGTTTGATAAAACAATATCCAAAAAGCAACCTGGTGGCTGATGCAAATATGGAAATTGCACAAACCTATATTGATGATGAAAAATTTCTTTCAGCAGTTCCATACCTTACCAATGTGTTGAATGATCCTGATGCAGGCGGATTAAAGCCAAGAGCTTATTTAAAACTGGGATTGAGCTACTACAATGCAGATAAGTATGAAGATGCTTTGACAAATTACCAGGCATTGGTTGATAAATACCCGCAATCTTCAGAAGCGGGTGAAGCAACCGACATTATGAAGAATATTTATGTAGAGATAGGTAAGCCAAATGAATACATTGAAATGATGCGTCGCAGCGGTAAGAATATTTCTGTGAGCGAAGCTGATTCGTTGACCTATACTGCGGCAGGGTTGAAATACAATGCCAATAATTGCCCTGCTGCTCTTGAGGGTTTCAAAAACTATTTGTCGAAATTCCCTGACGGGGCCTATGTTCTGGAAGCCAACTATTTCAGCAGTGAATGTTATAATGCCAGCAAAGATTTCCAGAATGCACTGGTTGGTTATGATTACGTGAACAGCAAAGGCATCAACCGTTTCTTTGAAAAAGCTACCCTGGAAGCAGCAAGGATCAGTTATTTTGAATTGAAGGATTATACAAAAGCAAAAAAATATTTTGAATCATTAGCAAGCGGTGCCATCAACCAGGATAACAAGCTGGAAGCATTGAGAGGATTGGTACGCACTTATTACCAGTTAAAGGATTATGCGCAGGCAAATACTGCGGCTACTGAACTGCTGACCAAAAAAGGTCTTAGCACAGATGATAAGTCGATCGCCTTTTTGGTATTGGGCAAATCGCAGCAGGTGAATAACGATTGTGCTAATGCGATCGCCTCCTTTAAATCAGCCGCAGCCATTAATAAAGCAGCATGGGGAGCCGAAGCCCGTTACGAAATTGCCAATTGCCAGTTTAGCATGAACAACCTGGCGGCTGCTGAAAAATCAGCATTGGCTGTAATTAAGGAGACCGGTTCTTACGACAACTGGGTAACCAAAAGTTATATTTTACTGGGCGACATTTTTATGCAGCAGAAAGATTATTTCAATGCAAAAGCAACTTATGAAAGTGTGGCAAAGAATGCTGCCATTCCTGAATTGAAAAATGAGGCACAACAAAAACTGGATAAAGCCATTGCAGAAGAAAAATCTGTGAGTAAAGTAGGGAACGGGAATTAACCTCACCCTTTCCCTCTCCATGAGGAGAGGGCGATGGATCCTGCAATTATAAAAGGTTTCTAACCGGAATTAATAAAACAACCATGCAAAAAATAAATAAAAAATATTCAATGATCAATAAAAAATATTCAGTTTTCAGGAATAACAAAAGCAAAATTACAGGGGCCCTTTGCCTCTTGTTCATGGCGCCTTTTGTTGCATCAGCACAAAAGGATACCCTGAAAAAAACATCAACCATTGATATTAATTCGGCCTACAAACCGGTATTGCGTAATGCGGTAAAAATTAATTTTTCGGCCACACATATAAATGCTGATACTACATTACCAACCTTAACCTATAATATTCCGCCACAGAATTTATTTTATCCTTACCAGCCAATTTCATTGAAGCCACTGGCATTGGAGCAGGATACCAACCTGTACCTGGGGTTAAGAAATTTTGTTAAGGCGGGATACGGCAACCTGGCAACACCATATATAAGTGCCGGGTTTAGTTTTGGAGATGGACAGCATTTCCTTGCCAATGTATACGGCGAGTATATCTCTTCAAAAGGCAAATTATTATACCAGGATTACTCAAGGCTTCATCTTAAAGCAGCAGGCAGCTATTTTTTACCAACCAATGAAGTGTACGCTGGTGTTGATGCAAAACTGAAGGAGAATTTCCTGTACGGCTATGATACGGGGTTTTATAAGTATAGTAAAAAAGATGTGCGCCAGCAGTTCCAGGATCTTTCAGCCAAAGTGGGTATACGTAATACGGTAACCGGTGAGTATGGTATAAACTATAACCCCAGCCTGGAAGTAAGCAGTTTTACCAACGTGAATAAACTTAACGAAGTGTCATTTGTTTTAACTGCACCTGTTGAAAAACAATTTGGTGAAGCTTTTACTTTTAAAGTAGAAGGCAAAGCAGATGTTACTTCTTACAATACAAAAAATTTACTGCCTGCTAATGTAAAGATCAAGAATAATGTCTTCCAGGTGGCACCTTCATTGGTCTTCTCAACACCACGTTTCAGTATCAATGGCGGTATAACGCCTACCTGGGATAATGGAAAATTCATTTGGCTACCCAATGTTTTTGCCGAAGCACAGATCCTGGAAAAAAAGTTTTCATTCCAGGCCGGTTGGGTTGGACGTTATATAAAAAACACTTACCGCAACCTGTCTGAGATCAACCCATATTTAAAACCAATGACAGCCCAGTTGAACACGAAAGAGGTTGAGTTTTACGGCGGTATAAAAGCTACACTGGGCAGCCACTTTAACTTTAATGCAAAGGCCGGGTATGTTACTTATACCAATCTTCCTTTCTTTATTAATGATACGGCCACCGATAACAAGGCCTTTGTGATCAGTAATGAAAGCAGTGTAAAGGACTTGAGGATACATGGCGATGTTAGCTATGTTAGTAAAGAGAAATTTACAGCCACCGCGGGAATTACCTATAATGGGTATGTATTGATGAAAAACAATAGAAAAGCGTGGAATACTATCCCGATGGAGTTTAATGCGTCATTGCGCTGGTGGGCATTCAAGCAGGTTTTACTGAAAGCAGATTTTTATGCATTCAGCGGCAGCTTCTATCTTGATAAAGGAAATGTTGCTAAAGCTTTCAAACCAGGTTCTGACCTGAGTGCAGGTATCGAATTCAAGATCAACAAAACTTTTAGTGCCTGGATGGATGTAAATAATATCCTGAACAATAAATACCAGCGTTGGCATAATTATGAAGTGTATGGTTTGAATTTGATGGGAGGCGTGAGGGTTAATTTTTAAGGGCCAGGCCCACCACAACCCAGCCCCCTCTGAACTACGTTCGTTCCCTTCGCAGGGAACCCCCAAAGGGGGAGGAAATGTTTTAGAACATAGCGATGACCTAGTATATTTGAACTTCCATCTTCGAGTTCCCTCTCCTTTGGAGGGGTTGGGGTGAGGTTTTGTTCCCGGCGGTAAAAATATAGCAGCAGTGTTGCGTCGCACTCTTGTACTGCATATCTTTGCGCAACACACAAAGGCCAATGCATAATCAGATCGCTTCCTATCTTTTTCAAAATAAAACCTGCCCATTGCCGGGCTTTGGGACTTTATCTATGCTTCATTCCGGGGCAGTATCGGATTTTACAAACAGATTGATCGCTGCACCCAAAACTTCTATCCAGTTTACAAATACAGAAACAGATACTATAGGTTTGCTCAATTACCTTGCTTCAACAACGGGTGCTGATAAATATGAGGTGACAGAAGCCCTTGACCATTTTTGTGATAACCTGAAAAAGGAAATGGCTGATCAGTCAAATGTAAAATTAGAAAGCATTGGTGATTTTTTTGTTGACAGCATCGGCAAGATCAGTTTTAAAGCCGAAGAGCTGCCCGTAGCATTTTTACAACCGGTGTTTGCTGAACGGGTAACTCATCCTGATGCCGAGCACCAGATCCTTGTAGGCGATAAAGAAAAGACCAATACACAGATGACAAAACTCCTGGCACCGGTATCGGAGACCAGTGACCGTGACCGATGGTGGATATGGGCTATTGTGTTGGGCGCAATTGCTATAATTACCCTGGTTGTTTATTTTACGCAATTCAAGGGCACATCTGCATTTGGTAATGCTATAAATTATATCCATTCATGATCCACTATACCCGCTGCCCGGTTTGTAACAGCGAATTGATACAGGAGCAACTTACTGCCAAAGATCACACCGTATCTCAAAAAGACTTTTCCATCTGGCATTGCAATGCCTGCACAGCAAGGTTTACACAGGATGTACCGGCGCCCGATGCTATTGGTGCATACTACGCTTCTGATAATTATATTTCTCACAGCGATACAAAAAAGGGAATCATCAACAGCTTATATCACCTGGTACGTAAAAGAACGCTGGGATCAAAAAGAAGGTTGGTGATCAATGAAACGGGCATAATGAAAGGAGAGATCCTTGACATTGGTTGTGGTACAGGAGCTTTTCTGCATACCATGAAAGAAGCAGAGTGGGAGATAACCGGCCTGGAGCCTGATGTTGTTGCCAGGACAAAAGCTGCTGAACTGTATGCTATCCATCCACAGGACCCGGGCAAATTATTTGAATTGAATGCGGGTTCCTTTAATGCCATTACCATGTGGCATGTGCTGGAGCATGTACATGAACTGCATGCATACATCAAACAAATTGAAACGCTGCTTGCCCCAAATGGTAAACTGTTCATTGCTGTGCCCAACTATACTTCAAAAGATGCTGAAACTTATGAAACACATTGGGCAGCATATGATGTGCCTCGTCACCTTTATCATTTCTCTCCGCAAAGCATGGAGAATTTGCTGTCACAACATGGGTTAAAACTTACTACCGTTAAACCGATGTGGTTCGATAGTTTTTATGTGTGCATGCTGAGTGAGCAGTACAAAAATGGCAAAGGGAATATTATCAAAGCCGTTATTAATGGTTTTATATCCAATCTAAAAGCATGGGGTAATACAAAAAAATGCAGCTCAGTGATCTATGTGATCAGTAAAAACTGATTAAACTGGATCTTGGAGATCATTAAGTATTGAAACTGGGTTATACTCTTTTAAAACTACCTCCTGCGCCTACTTTTATCAGTTTGTAAGCTTCATCGTGCGCTTCATTTATTATTCCAACCATTCTTTTTGAATTATCCAATTCTGAATTAATGATCAATGCCACCTGCACCTCGTTTTCGTAGCCGATTATTAATGTATTTAATTCACCGGCGTTTTGCGAACCGGGGTACCCACCATTTTTCCAGTAATATCCAACGCCTTCGCCTGTTGCTCCTTTTTCATCATACCCCAGCAATTCATTTTTCATTTTATTACTCAGCCATGTTGGTAATATTTTGTCTGTATAATGTACCGTCCTGAATAATTTGCCCAGTTCTGCTGCCGACATAACCCAGCCTTTTGAACCTGCAACAAGTGTATCATTGCCAAAATCCGTACCGGGTTTATCGTCATACGGAAAGTGATAACACATGCCTGTAGTAAAGGCTTCGGCTTTACATGTTAATGCCGGTAACTCTGCTTTAGCAAACAATTCTTTTTGTATATAGTCAATATAATAATTGGCATATTGTGCAGCCTGTAGTACTTCAAGACCTGACCCGCCATTTTTATCCTGTGCAATTGGATATTTGGCAAGCGTTGGGATCAGTAAGCGCATAACAGCAAAGTTTTCACCCTGGTATGCTGCGCCATCGTTATTATTTCCGATATCTGAAATTTTTACCCCTGCTGCCATATCTCTTTTTAATGCTCCATAATCTAATCCTCCACCAAACCTAAAGCCGGATCTGTGTGTTAATAATTGTTCGAAGGTAATTTCCCTCAGGCTTTGATCAACATGCCAATGATCAGGTAAATAGGGATGGAAGACTGAACATAACCTTACATCAGTTCTTTCATTTAATAACTTGAGCATTGCAACCCCGGTTATTGCTTTACTTACACTGGCCAAATTGAAGCGTACATGTGTACTCATTTCCAAAGGAGGAACATTGAAGGCTGTTCGTGCCATACCTCCTGACCGTTTTACTTTCCAGTTGTCTTGATAAGAAACAACAAAAGCATAGGCCACGCAATTTCCTTTAAGGCCCTTTTCAATTGTATCGGCAAATATTTCAAAATCGAAACTCATAATGCAGTAGTTTATTTATTAATCAGTACGCTGGGAAGCTATCATGCGTGGAATAAGCAAACCCTTTGTTGTACTCACTACATCCAACTGGGCACTGCTGTTAGGTGAGGCAGTATTAATAACTACACTTTGTGCCTGTAAAAAATTACAACCCGCAACAGCCAGCAGCAGTATAAAAAATTGTTTCATGTTAGTTGTTTTTTATAATAAAGAATTTAATTTGATAAACAGTAAAAGAATATCTGTCTTACTCCGGTAATATGTCCAGTTCAATTAATAGTTGCAACAGCTTTCTTTTCTCACTAATCACAATAATTACAACTTCTTATCCGGGCTTTGAATGTTACACCTGCTGTTGCTGTGAAACCCGGGTTAAGTTTTATATAATTTGCTGACTGGTAAATAGTTTTTCCACCATCAATGATCTGCGTGGAATTAATACTGTTGGAAACGATAAACCCGGCGGTGCCATAAGAATAACCTGACAGCGTTTTATCGGCATCACAACCAATGGTAAAAAAATGAGTTGTGGTTGTGGTTACCGGTGTAGTTTGAGGATTATATGGGTCTGCTGCATAAAATGGCCTGTATGTAAAATTGGCTACTATTTTATAAGTACCCGAAGGAGCAGAAGAAAGTATGGCTGTAGAATGTGTTATATAAATCTTCTTACGAAAATTTACAGGAGATCCATCCCTGGTATCCGGAACAGGCTTACCGGTACTTAGCCAAAGTGTACCATCAGGATAGTAGAATGACAGGTGCACAGAATCGCGGTAATTAACATGACCTAAAGCAACGCCAACCACCAGTAATTCCCCGGGTGCAAATTGGTTTTTTGGCTTGGCGTCTTCAAACTCCGGACAAAATTCAGGGTTATAAGTTGAGTTAATATCACCTTGAAGTACCGGGGTGCCAGAATGCGTCATAACCCTTATCATTTTAGGCGTAAGGAATGTTTTCTGGTTACGCCACCATGTATCGGAAGTAAAAGGGTTACAGCTTGCATCAGAGCTCTTATAAAAAGGTTCTACAAAATTGTAGCTGTTATCCGAAATCCTGAAATACTGCAGATCAAAATGTAAATGTGGATTACTTGAATGTCCTGAACTGCCGATATTGCCAAGGCGCTGACCCTCTTCAACAAACTGCCCCACACTCACAAGTGCAGACCCTGTTTTAAGATGCAGGTAACGTGTTATGCTGCTGTCGCTGTGTAAAATAGCAACATAGTTGGGCGAATTATTTTCATTTTCATCTCTAATGCAATTGTGATCGTTATCTATTGAATCTCTAACCGCTAATACAATGCCCGCAGCGCCTGCAGCAGCATAAGCATTCCTGTTATTCATCATCCGCCAATTAAAAGGGTATACACTGTAATCATTTCCCTCATGGTACCTGTAATTCAATGCACTACTCCCATACTTACAATACCAATCTTTTTCTCCTGCATTCGGATCGTCCCTATTAATATCCATATAATTTGAAACATTATAATATTCAGGGATGTCATCATAATTGCTATTTACACGCATAGGCCAGCTGAATAGAACATGGGTTGCAACAGTTGAATAATTTTCGGTGTGATTATTTTCTGTCAGCCATTTTTTCAATTCAGGTATGCGCTTAAAATTTTCTTTTGCTATTTGGGTGAGGTGCAGGGCTTCGGCTTCTGAAAATTTATCACATTGAGCATGAATACCACTAATAAAACATAAGTTTAGGAACAGCAAAAACAATTCTTTTTTCATTTTACAGAATTTTGTAGCTGGGTTTTTAAAACATCCATTTCTTTTTTCATGGCTATGATATACAAGGTTAGCTCTTCCACTTTTTCTGTGAGCAGGCGCTCCATTTCGCCTACCTCAATTCCATTCTTTTTCACTTCACTTGCCTTAGGTATATTGGGTAGATGTTTATTGGTGTTTAAAAAAGTTTCCAGTTGATTTAAGGGCATCAGGTTGTATTTTTCTTCAAAAACATAATCCGGCCAGCTTGCTTCCAGTTGTACTTTTACTTCTTCAAAAATGCCTTTACCGCCAACATTAAAAATATAGCCGGAAGCAACATTTGCAGTACCTACACTGACATTACCATTACCATCAACATATACCCGGTCACTGCCACCGGTTCTTACAACAAATTTGCCGTTGGTATTGCTGCTGAATGTTCCCATCCTCAAATTATTGCCGGACAATTGCACAAAGCCTTTATCCACACCGGCTGCCAGGAAATTAATTATACCCGTTGTTGAATTCAGCGTCATATCTCCAGCTTCAAGTTTTATATTCCCATCAAAAAAGCCAGCCCAATTTTCATAACCGCCGGATGCAGTACCGTAAACTCCAATAGCAGATGTTCCGCCTGTGGCACTACCCCATACGCCATAATTACTATTGGTACCGTTTTTTCCATAACCTTTTAACCCATACCTTGGACCTGCCCCAGCCTTGTCTGCAGAACCATAAACACCTACACTGCCCCCATCGCCTCTAACCCCGAAACCGTAGTTTGGCGTTACCTCACTGCTGCCATACACCCCGTAAAAGTTTAATGCAGTACTGGAGGTATTAACAAAACTCCCTACACGTATCCAATTTCCGGTTACATCCAGTGTATATGCAGGTGCAGCAGTGCCAATACCCAGACGGTTGTTTGTATTATCCCAGTAAAGATTACTGTTAGATGAAAGGGTAGATGCTCCATTCCAGAAAGCGACCTGTGTAACAGCACCGGTGCCGGTTAATATACCCGATCCGGAGGTATACATATAAACCCATACAGGTGAAACCGGAGTTCCGTTGTTCATATACAAGCCGGCAGTTCCATCAGTTTGATAAACGATGAGTCCGGAAGCAGGAGATCCAATGGCTCCTCTTTGTGCGCCTGTCATCCTTGGTATCAATAATCCCTTTGTGATACTGGTTACATCCAATTGTGCTGATGCATTGGGCGAAGCAGTACCAATACCTACACTACCGGTTTGTGCTGTGAGCAACTGGTATTGGACTATCACTAATAAGCTGATGATGATTTTTTTCATTTGTTACGATTTGTTTTATGATAATGCGTGGGGTTCAATTAATGAATATTGCTGTAATAGCTTCTTTATTTTTACTTATTTGCCGGTTGCAATAATAGAACTGTCTTTTTTAGCTGATCTAATTCCTGCTCCTGGCGATCCAGCCTCTCTTTCACTGAAGAGAAAGCTGCTTCATTAGTTTTCAGCTGCAGGTTCTCTGTTTTCAATTGCTTTAATTCTGCATTCAGTTCCTGCACAGCTTTTACAAGTGGCATAATAAAATCAACATAGCGGAGGGCATAAACCTCACGATCATTTTTTGGAATATCTATTCCGGGAAAATCAAAACCGGTTTCTTTAGCTGCTTTTTCTACGTCCTGTGCCAGGAACCCCGTGTAGCGAATTTTTTCCACTTCGTTATGACTGATGTTTTTTACCAGCGAATCAGGTGTTCCCCATATTTTATGAAGCGCAGTTGGTTGTACGTTATATGTTACCGGTTTAAGCTTTGTAATAAAATCCAGGCCCACCACATCCTCTTTTACGTTTGTTTTAAACCTTGCATCTGAGTAAGCCGTGATGCCGGTAACGTTTGCCCGGATAGATACAATGCCCGTATTGCCAAGAAGCACCTGGTTACTGCCTGTGCATTGACCAGTAGTAATTCCATAACCGAGCATGGTAACATTGGTGCGTGCAATAGTGGGGTAGGAATATGCACCCACAAAAGTGCATTGGGAAAAATCCACACCCGTTGCGCCATAACCGGCGTAACGGCCCAATGCCGTATTGTCATCTCCATCCTGATTATTAAAAAGAGAAGCTGATCCTGAGCCGGTGTTCTGGGACCCATCGTGGTTGTAAGAAAGTGCAAGAAATCCGTTCGCTGTATTTGAGTTTCCATTAGTATTTCTGTAAAGGGAAATTGCACCGGTAGCCGTATTTTCAATACCTGTTTCGCTATATTTAAGTGCACCTGAACCGACAGCGGTATTGTTACTTCCAGTTGTATTTGTATAAAGTGATTCGGTTCCGATGGCATTGTTACCATTCCCTCTTGTATTACTCCAAAGTGCTTGATATCCGAGAGCAGTATTCCAGTTCCCGGTATTAATTCCAGGGGTACTTGAGCCACGTAGTGATTCATATCCTACAGAAGTATTCATGTTTTCCCAGGAACCACCCTGATCATTTACATAACGTTGAGCGTTAAACCCTATAGCCACTCCATTATCTCCTGCCACATTGGTAAGCAGCGCAGTTCTTCCGATACCAACATTATAATTTCCTATTGTATTATTACTAAGAGTGGCATATCCAATGACGGTATTACTGTTTCCGGTGGTATTATCAGTAAGTGCCAAATACCCGCTGGCTGTGTTAGAACTTCCTGTTGTGTTGTTCACTAATGTTTGATAACCAAGTACAGTATTGTAATTACCTGTATTGTTGGCAGGATTAATAGAACCCATTAATGCCTCATAGCCTATAGCCACATTGTAGTTGGTGAATGGAGTAGTTGTGTTGTTGGCATTTCGCATGGCTCTATTACCAATGGCAGTTGCGGTGCTGCCTGTTTTGTTGTTTAAAAGCGCATCAAATCCGTAGGCAGTATTATGGTACCCTGAACTATTGCTACCAAGTGCCTGGAACCCGGTGGCAGTATTGTTGTAACCGGTACTGTTGGAATAAAGCGCATTCAACCCGATGGCAGTATTGATGTCACCTGAGGTGTTGGAAAAAAGCGCACTGTTTCCGTTCGCCGTATTGTAATGTCCCGTGGTGTTGGAATAAAGAGCCTGTGATCCGTTGGCGGTATTGAAGTATCCTGAAGTGTTGGACCAAAGTGATTGATAGCCTATAGCGGTGTTCTCATTACCGCTATTAGCAGCGGGGTTTGTAGAGCCACGTAATGCTTCAAAACCAACTGCCACATTTTTATTATCAAAGCCAGTGGAGGTATTATTGGCATACCGCATTGCATAATACCCAACAGCAGTTGCATTGCTTCCGGCTACATTGGAATAAAGTGAGCCATGGCCAAGGGCAGTATTATCTCCCCCGATAGTGTTCAAATACAGTGCCCCTGCTCCATAAACAGTATTGGAGAACCCGGTTGTGTTCGAGTATCCTGCAGTGGTTCCCATAAAAGTATTATTGGTTCCTCCTCCGGCCGCATTGTTTACCCTCCCTGCCTGCAATCCCACAAAACTATTGGTGGCATTATCTGTATGGATCCACATCAGATCACTACCCGTGCTGTTGCGGAATTTAAGGAGTGGTTTTAAATTGGATTGTGTACTATAAGCATCAATAACCAATTGTGTTGTATCTGCAGAACCTTTTATATGCAATTTGCCTGCGGGGGTTGTGGTGTTTATACCTACATTTTGTGAATACGCGTTGAAAAGACCAGTGGTAACAATAAGCAATAAGATCATTTTTTTCATATAATATGTTTTCTTTTCTAGGATAATGAATCCAATTCAATAAGCAATTGCAGCAACTTTCCTTTTTTTATATCACTGCTAAAAAATCTTACCGCTTGTGGTACGATATAATTTCTTTCATAAATTAACCGGTTACTTTCCGCTTCCTGCACCCGGTTTGGCAGGTAAACAAACTGGAGCCATTCAATAAAATCTTCCCCGGAGTTAATGTTTCTTTTTTCAAATTCCTTTACCCAGGCAGGGGGTTCATTTTTCCAAAGACTGGATAGTTTCATCTCTTCCTTAACCTGATTTATTTTTTCTGTAATAGATACACTATCAGTCATATTGAGGGCATTTATGAATAAAGCTATTACCACAAATGATCAGGCACAAGTGTAAAATAGTGAAAGGGGCAAAACGATTATCCAATGGTGCAGCAGCCGTTTTTCAGTTATCAAATGGTAGCAGGATTTAGTAAAAGGATAAACTATCGTGAAAAGGATGTATATTTTTGTAATAATTGTATATAAGCATGCGGTTATTATTCATCATCCTTTTTCTTTTATCTAAGCAGTGCTTTGCACAAACCAGTCAGCATATTAGTACTGACCAGGGATTGCTGACCAATATGCTGACGACAGTGATCAGGGACAGGAATAATTATATGTGGATCGGCTCTTATAACGGCCTTCACAAACATGAAGGCTCCCGCATTAAAACATTTAAGCGAATTGGTAAAGATTCAGCAAGTATAAGCGGAGGCGAAATGCATGGATTGTTTGAAGACAAAGATGGTTTTATATGGATCGGTACTACTGCCGGGCTCGACAGAATAAATCCGGTAACAAATGAGATCAAACATTATACAATACGTAACCCCAAATCAACATCATCCTACGTTGGTTATATTTATTCTGTTTTCCAGGATAAGGAAGGTTATATCTGGTTCAGGACTGATGTGGCTATGTTTCGCCTAAACCCGGGAACCGGTTCTTTTGCTGCTATACCCAATGCTAAAGACAGTACCGGTATGCCCGTGTTTAACAGCGGTTATATGACTGGCATCAGCACAGCTTCCGGGCTTTGGATGCAAACAACGGGGGGTATGGTTTTTTATGAATACAGTAGCCGAAAATTTTATCACCGGTACTATAATCCCCACAACAAAAAAATTTTTGATTTAAGCAACCCCCCGAACAGGGAACAGGGTACGTCAGATATGGGTATGGACGCAGACAGCAACATGTATTTTATAAATAACGATAGCTTTCTGATAAAATACAACCTGCATACCGAAAAACTGGACTCGTTCAAATTTGAACGACCTGTGCATTCATGGTTTTGCTGTTATAGTATTGGTATTGACAGCCACCAAAACCCGTGGATAGGTTTCAGGCATGGTGGGGTGCTTGTTTTTAACAGCCAGTTAAAAATATTTACACCGGTAAAGTTTGAAAATAACAACAGCCTGATCAGCAGCAATTATATTTACTCCATTTGTAAGGATTATACGGGCCGCATGTGGATAACATCGGATAAAGGTGTTGACATTGTGGACCTGTATAACAATGCTGTACAAAAAAAATATTTAAGCAACGATCCTGACTTTACCAACCTGGCTTATGATGCAGGAATTATTTCGGCAGGGAATGACGGAAGCCTGTATATCCCGTTTTATAATGGCGGACTGATGAAAGTAAATACCGCATCAGGAAATATACAGCACTGGAGAACCGATACCGCAATAAAAAGATTGAACTATGTATTTGATGATAATCGATCAGGTTTGCTGGTAGCTGCAAACAAAAGGCTTTACAAACTGAATATTGAAAATAATAAGCTTGTATTTAAAGATATTAATACCGCTTATGCAACTGCAGTGAGTAAAACAAAAGGCGACCTCGTATGGATGTATAAAGAAAATGACAACAGCATTTATTTTAAGAAGTCCAATGGGGTGTTTTATTATTTTAACGGAACCGACAGCCTTGAAAAAATACAGGCGGACGGGTTTAAGCAGTTGGCATGTATATCAAGGGATGAAAAATATCTTTATTATATCACCAAAGAACTAAACCTGGTAAAACGTGAGCTTAGCACAAAACAGTCTGTTGTAATACCCTTACAGGATAAATTAAAAACCGTGGATTTCTCTTTTTCAAATCCGCGTGCTGTAACCGATGACGGACAGGGAAACATCTGGATCACTTCGCAGAACGGGTTGTTACGTTATCAAACTGCGTCTCAAAAGATCTTTACCTATACAACGCAACAGGGATTATCGCATAGTTTTACTTTTGCTGTTTGCAGCGATAGTAAAGGACGGGTTTGGGTAGGCTCATTGGGTGGAGTGGATTATTATAATGCTGCAACGGGCATGTTCCAAAATGTGATCAGTTATTCTTCCGGCACTTATATGGACGCATTTGGAAGCTGTCTTGTTTTAAAGAACGATACCTTGTTTTTTAATGCAGGCAATCATTTATTCCGTGTAGTGCCGGATGAGTTTTTAAAAGCGAGGCCGGTTCCATTGCAACTTAAGATAAATGAAGTATTGATCAACAGTAAAGCGGTTGAATGGCAAAAGGATAATTTATTGGAAGATCTTTCCTTCGGGCAAAACCGGGTAGAGATCTATTTCAGTCTTCTTGATTTTGCTACCGAACAGCATGTAAGATATTTTTATTATCTCGAAGGCCTGGAAAAAGGCTGGATAGAGACCGGCCGCCCGGAAATTTTATATAATTCGCTTCCGGCTGGTAAATACATACTTCACCTAAAAGCCCTGGATGCCGGCGGTGCCAAAATAAAGCAGACGATCAGTTTGCCCATCAATATCCGGCCACCATATTGGCAAACCTGGTGGTTCAGGGTTTTAATATCGCTTATCATTGCTTCATTGATCTATCTTTTATTCAGGCAAAGGGTAAAAACTATACGTAATAAGTCAACCATCAAACAACAATTGGCGGAACTGGAAGCCAAAGCCATAAGGGCACAGATGAATCCGCATTTTATTTTTAATTCATTGAACGCCATCCAGGAGTGTATCGTTACAGAGCAGGTTGATGTTGCCTATGATTATTTGTCCCGGTTTTCCAAGCTTTTGCGAATGGTACTGGACAACTCCGAGAAAAACTTTATTTCCCTAACCAGCGAACTGGAAACTATCCGCTTGTATCTTTCCCTGGAAGCGCTTCGTTTTAGCCAGTCTTTCACTTATTCGATCGAATTAAAAGAAGAACTTGATAAAGATGATATCTACATCCCTTCATTATTGTTGCAACCCTTTGTTGAAAATGCTATCTGGCATGGATTGATCAATAAAGAAGGAGAAAAAAAACTGCTGCTGCAATTTGAAGAGAAGGATGGATATCTTGAATGTATTATTTATGACAATGGAGTAG
>JBDSXS010000279.1:0-3054 GCA_039926045.1 Ferruginibacter sp. | reverse complement strand
CATAAGGCAAGAACAAAACTTGTAAGCCTCGAAAATACAGCGAACCGAGGTGGTGGTAGTTGCTATGATTTTACTGAAATTCAACTGATTAAAGAAGTTTGCTTTAATAATGATCTAATCCTGCATTTAGACGGGGCCAGGCTATGGAATGCGCTGGTTGCCCAAAATGAAACGCCCAAACAGTATGGCGAAGTTTTCGACAGTATATCCATCTGCCTTAGTAAAGGCATGGGAGCACCGATTGGAAGCCTGCTTTTAGGAAATATAGACTTCATAAAGCAAGCCAGGAGGGTTAGAAAAGTATTTGGAGGAGGCATGCGACAGGCCGGCTATATAGCTGCAGCCGGTATTTATGCTTTGGAAAATAATATTGACAGATTAGCTGAAGACCATTTCAATGCAAAAGAAATTGCAGTGGCCTTAGGCAAGAAGGACTTTATAGGTAAGATAATGCCTGTAGAAACTAACATTATCATTTTTGAAGTAACAGGTTCGTATGCTCCTAAGGATTTTTGTAAAAAATTAGAGGCTTATGATATTTTATGCATGCCAATTTCAGCAACACAGGTAAGGATGGTTACACACCTGGACATTACCAGTGAAATGCTAAATAAACTGTTAAAGGTGATCGAGACTCTATAATAGAGAAATAAATGCAATTGCTTTGCGTTACAACCCAAAACAAAACAACCATGAAGTTTCAGTCAATTTTTATTATGGCTATTGCCATGTTTTTATTCAGTTCCTGCGAAAAAAATGCAGACTCTCCAACACCCGTACCCACCGGAACAGCAAAAGTAAATTTCATTTTTAAGTTTGATTCTACCCAGGCAAGGTTAAATGCTATCGGGCAACCAGCCCCCATGCCGGCCGGAAATGCAGGGCAGTCACCCCGATTTAATACCATGAGTGCACATTATGTTGAACTTGCACCCACAGCTTTTACAGCTTTGGGAGCCGGAGCTATTTTGTATAGGGCACCGGAGGTTACTACCGGAGGTGCCACAGCCATTGATTTTAAGAATTCAAAATTTGCAGGTAATAACCAGGTATTTTTAAGTGTTCCGGTAAAAAGTTTTGCAGCTGGCACATATAATTGGTTAAGGGTTTCGCTGGCGTACCAGAATTACAATATTTACATGAATGCCCTTGGCCAAACTATTGATGCCACATTAGCGTCTTTTATTGGTTTTAATACTTACCTGGGCAGTTATAAAGTAAAAGATTCAACTGTAGTGGTAAATGCAAATAAATTACAGGGATATTGGGCTTTGGAAGGAAAGGTTTTCGGCATTGGCTTCTTAAGCAGCGGCCAGGCTCCACCGGGCGCTACAACAGTTCCTAATCCTTTATTTGCCAGTTCTCCCATACCTGCCGGATCTTGCCTGGTAACAGGACAATTTTCAATTCCGCTTGTTGTTACAGGTAACGAAACCCATGACATCAACATCGTTGTTTCTTTGTCTACCAATAAAAGTTTTGAGTGGATAGATGTAGATAACAACGGAACATACGATCCAAATAACGGCGATATGGTGATCGACATGGGTATCAGGGGAATGCTACCGATAATTCAATAAAATAAGTTTATGATATTTTAAAAACGTCCCGCCAAAAGCGAGACGTTTTTTGTTGTACATGCTATATCTTCGTAACACGCCGGATCAATAAATAAATAATGAGTATGCATCCATTCGAAGAATTATTAAAAGATAATAAAGCATGGGCAGCAGAGATGGTCGCAAAGGACCCTTCTTTTTTTAAGAACCTGTCCAGTTTGCAATCGCCGGAATTTTTGTGGATCGGCTGCAGCGACAGCCGTGTACCTGCAAACCAGATCACCAATACACAACCAGGCGAAATTTTTGTACACCGGAATGTTGCCAACCTGGTTATCAATACTGATGTTAACCTGCTTAGTGTTTTGGATTTTGCTGTTAACCACTTACACGTAAAACATGTTATTGTTTGCGGTCATTATGGTTGTGGTGGTATTAAAGCATCCATGAGCAAGACAGATTACCAACCGATTTTAAATATGTGGCTGAGGAATATAAAAGATGTGCACCGCATACACAGGGAAGAGCTTGAAAAAATTGAAGATGAAGATCAGAAATTTGACAGGCTGACTGAACTAAATGTGCAGGAACAGATATTTAACCTGGCAAAAACATCCATCATTCAACGGGCCTGGAAAGAAGAACAAAGGCCTGACCTGCATGGATGGGTCTATGGATTAGAAGATGGGATCATAAAACCGGTGTATGAAATGAAGGCCGGTACGCACATCGATCCGTTATATGAATATGAGAACCTTTAAATCGCATCTTATGTTCCCAAAAATAAATCCCACTACTACCCCATCCTGGCAGGCTTTATTGCAGCATAAACAGTTGTTTGAGAACGTGCAGATGAAAGACCTTTTCTTTAATGATGCAGAAAGGTTCAGCAGGTTTTCTATTCAGATGGATGACCTGTTGTTTGATTACTCCAAAAATATAATTACCGAAAACACCCTTGAGATCTTACTGGAACTGGCAAATGATTGCAAGTTAAAAGATGCCATTGAAGCCATGTTCAATGGCGAAAAGATAAATGGTACCGAGAACCGTGCTGTGCTGCATACTGCTTTAAGGAATTTTTCAGGCAAGCCCGTTTTAACTGATGCTGTTGATGTCATGCCCGGGATCAAAAATGTACAGGACCAGATGAAAAGATTTTGTGCTGCGGTACATACAGGCGAATGGAAAGGCTACACCGGAAAAAAGATAAAATATATTGTAAACATCGGCATTGGCGGCAGCGACCTTGGTCCTGTAATGGTTACAGAAGCTTTAAAATCTTATTGGGTTGATGGCATTGAAACTTATTTTGTAAGTAATGTTGATGGGACACATATTATTGAAACGCTAAAGAAAGTTGATCCTCAGGAAACCCTGTTCTTAATTGCCAGCAAAACCTTTACCACGCAGGAAACGATGACTAATGCACAAACGGCAAGGGATTGGTTCTTACAAACGGCAAAAGATGAAAGTTTTGTTGCCAAACATTTTG
>JBDSXS010000278.1:0-9831 GCA_039926045.1 Ferruginibacter sp. | reverse complement strand
ATGTGATATTTTAATTCCGGCTGCGCTTGAAAATGTGATCAATGGCCAGAATGCACCCAGGATTAAAGCAAAAATAATTGGTGAAGCGGCCAACGGGCCATGCACACCTGAAGCTGATGAAGTGTTTACACAAAATGGAATTTTATGTGTGCCGGATATGTACCTGAATGCGGGCGGCGTTACGGTAAGTTATTTTGAGTGGCTGAAAAATTTAAGCCATGTTCGTTATGGCCGTATGGAAAAGAAATTCACTGAAAATTTGAACTCACATATTTTAAGCCAGATAGAAGAATTGAGTGGAAAAAAGGTAAGCAATGCTGAAAGGACCTTTATCATGCATGGCCCTGAAGAGGTTGACCTGGTACATAGTGGCCTGGAAGAAACAATGATCGCCGCAACCAGGGAGATCATGGATATCTGGAAGAGTAATCCTGAAATTCCTGATATGCGTACGGCTGCTTATGTAAGTGCTATTAACAAAGTTGCTATCAGTTACAGCGAGTTGGGAATATTCCCATAAAAATACAATGAACTGTTTTAAAGAGGCTGCCCGCAGGCAGCCTCTTTGTATTTGGAGGTTAATAACTGCCCTGGTCTATAATTTAACTATGTTCATTTGTTCAGACACCTGCTGCTGCCTGCTTATTTTGTACACTGCCTTTTTCCCTGATCTTTTGCCTGTGATCTCAAACTTCAGAACCGCTTCGCCCAAGTCATCGGTGTTCAGCAAAAATTGTTTTGAGAAAACCTCTCCCTTAACATCGGCATTGTAAAGCTCAATACCTGCTTCATCGCTTATGATTATATTGAAGACATTATCCTCTGTTGAACCGGTAAAATTTAACTGTACCAGCGGCTGGTTCTTAAATGTTCCGGCTAATTTTAATTCTACGGGTAGTGTGGTGTTTCCAGTACTTGTATCAAATGCATTTACCTGGCTAAAACCCAATGCGGTAAAAAAAATAGTTACGATGATGATCCTGATCTGTTTCATAAAGTTTAATTTAATGGTGAATAAATATTCTCATTAAGCAAAGCAGGCGGAATTTACAAATAGCAGGAATGGTTAAAAGTGCTGCGGAACAGAGCCGCGATCATTGCAATACAGGATGTAATGGCGCTGATGAAGTAAAAGTAGAACGCTTTTTTTACAGCTGCAAACCAAGTTCTATCGTAAATTGATCTGCCCAACCCGGATGCGCTGTGCTGAAATGCTTTTCAGTAAAGGGTTTGCGGAAATATACCTTATGATAGCCAAGAGCTTTTTATGGACAAACCGTAGCTGTTACTTAACGTTTTGTTTACACTGGTTTGGCTTCCGGTTCTATCAGGTCCCATAAATTTCCATAGAGGTCTTCAAAAACGGCTACGGTTCCATAGGGTTCTTTTACAGGCGGGCGTACAAAATTTATTTGCTGCTCCAGCATATTGTTATAGTCTCTCCAAAAATCATCAGTATATAAAAACAAGAATACCCTGCCACCGGTTTGGTTACCCACCCGGCTTTTTTGTTCTTCAGTGGCGGCCTGTGCCAAAAGCAGGCAGCATTGTCCTCCCACGGGGTTCTGCGAATCGCCTTTTGGTGCAACCATCACCCACCGTTTTATTTCACTCAGCTTTGTATCTTCAATAAGGACAAAGTTTAATTTTTGGGTATAAAACTCAATAGCTTCATCGTAGTTATTTACTACCAAAGCGATATGGGCTATGTGTTGGTTCATGGAGATGTATTTAAAATTTTATTACCGGCAGATCATTCTTCTTTTTTTCAAATATGGCCGACAATACAACCAGGTCATTATTTTTTGTTGCTGACAATTTTATGGCAGCAATATTCGACATAGCTTTCACAAGAGGGTCGGGCAAATATTTTTGCAGATCTGGTGGGATCCTGGTTAGCAGAAGGTTTAAAAAGAAAATGGCAGTAACAGATTGGTCTTCCGCACCTGTTGTATAATTGAACGCTGTAATAGCCAATTGCTTTTCATTTTTTAACCGGCAATAGGATCTAACCAAAGGCATGGGTATGAACAGGTCGCCTGTTGTAGTCTTTTCTAGTTTGTTATTGCGTTGCAGGTAGCTGTATATCGCAGGCACATTGTCGCCGGTAATTGTAAAAGCAAACGCCGGCTCCTGTATATTATTGACCACCACTTTTTCTACCTTATTAAATTCATCATCGTAAGTATAGCTAATGGCAGAGTCGGCCCTTTGCTTAATAGCTGCCAGATCTAAACTGTAGCTTTTATTGGTTGCCTGCAACAGGGAGTCGATATTTAAATTTAAAGCCGTTGAAATTTTTTCTTTATAGGAATTATTAAACAGGGCATACAAATCTTGTGATGGTTGTGTAAAACCCCATGTGCATAAGGAACCCGAACTGTATGTAAAATTATTTTCTGTAAATGCATATTGTTTACCCGGGGTTATCGTACCTGTAACCTCAATTCTTTTCTTATTGAAATTGGCAGCAATAAGGGCTTCTTTTTGTAAAAATCCATTTGGGCTTATATAAACCGCCAGGTGGCTCTTTGCCTTGATGGCTTTTGAAAGCGTGGCTCTGGGGATGTAGTCCTTTTTGGTAAAGAGTTCATTGGCCACTGCATTCATATAAGTCGTATCGGAAACAGCTGCATTGGATACCAAAACTTTATCGTAGCTGATATAAAACCTGATACTGTAACCCTTATTTACATATTCCTGGCCGTTTATTTTTTCAAACTGAAATTGTAATAAGCCTTTTTCAAGATCCGTTTTGTCTTTTATAGTTAGCAAAGTATACCAGGCATTTGCCGGCTGGTTTTTTGAATGAAAGACGAATATAAAGTCGGGGAATACAAACATATCTTTCCAGTCTACCTTATCGCTTTTTTTGGGAAACAATTTACCGCCTTTCCACTGGCTGGGTGTGGTGATGTATTCCCAGATGAGCGTATTGGTTATTCTTTTTACATCGAGTACAATAATGCAATCGGCAGTTTTGGCCACCACATCTTCAGTATAGGTTTTGTAGAACAGTTTTATATAGCCAAATATTAAAATGGCAGCCAATACAAATAAAGCCCATTTTTTCTTGCTCATTAATATAGCTTTTTCTCTTTCTCCTGCCTGTCCTGTTCAATGATGTTGTTTATGGCGTCCATCATGTTAAAGAAAAACTCAAGGCTGTTATTGTGGTTGCCTTTAATGTTAAGGGTGGTTGTGCCCTGCATCATGCCATCTTTGATCCGGCTCTCCATTTTGAGGTCGCCCATATTTGTTAAGAGGTATTCGCTTATTTTTTTATTTACATCAGTGCTGATCTGGGTTTCTAACTTTTCAATGAGGCGTTTGGTATTAATGCTCAAAGAATAATTATTGTTGAGTATGGAATTCATGGTTTCCGCATCAGTAGCATAGGCTGTGTTGTTAATGACCATGTTGATCACTTCTTTTGATGTGGTAACAACCGCTTTCCCGTTCTTCACTATAAAGTACAGGCCTTTAATGGGGTATTTACCGGTATCGAAAGCCAGTTCATAATAGCCCCCTTTTTCTTTATAATTGAAGCCGGCTTTGTCGGCATACTTCACAGGTAACCGGGCTAACTTCTCCATAAAGCCTTCCTTCTTTGTTTCCATGGCAAAAGTAAAGTCGGGCGATATTTCTTTTTTTGTCTTTTTTACTTCTTTCCTGTTGTATTCTTCATCGTACTCATAATCGGTATAGTCAACGATCTGCGGTTTCATATCATGCATCACAAACATGTAATTACCGGGCATTAATTCGGCAATTGATTTTTCATCAATGATGATCTCAAGCAGGTCTATATAAATATCAACCACATCAGCATAGTCGCTCATGTAAGACGAACTGCTCATGTACTTTCTCATCAATGAATAATAATAATTGGCCATAGCCTCCGTATTGATGCTCATAGAGAAATAGCCGATATTGCCGGGATTTACATATTTAAGCAACTCTGTATTCTGGTTGCTGTTCATAACATTCAGCATCAGGGTATTCATTTTCGGATCTGCCGAAAATGATCTTTGTTCCATGCGTAATTTTTCTTTTTCAAAATACATGTTCACCGATGAATTAAAACCATCAGGTGTACCGGTTTTATTAAAAGAAGGAATACCCCATGGACTATAACCACCCCTGTTAAAATAATTGGCGTATAGTGAAAATATATTTTCCGTATTCATCCATACACTGATATGTGCTGCGGGATCAACGATCTTTGTATAGCCTGGTTCGTTTTTAATGGATCGGGTATTACCTGAGAAAGTATTGTTCATGATCTTTTCGGCTGCTGACTGTTGCTGCTTTTTAGCGATCATGTCCTGCTGCTGCTCCCATAATTCCCGTTTTAAGTTATCAAGACTGTCTGCTATCCGTTGAATGGAATCATCTTCTTTTAATTCTTCTATTTTTTCATCTATCACCGTTGTATCAGTTACAATTACCGTTGAATCCATTTCCGCAGGAGGTTCAACCTTCATCTCTGATACCACTGAATCTACAACAACAGCCGCAGTTGTATCTGAATATATATTGGGATAATAGCTGTAATAACTCTTCCTGTTCTGGTAACTCGTATTTACAATGATGGCTTTTGTTTTATTCCAGCCTACATAACTGGTTTCTGAGATGGGCAGAAAACTGAATCCTTTTTTCTTTATTATTTTTTTTGATGAGCCGTAATTTGCTTTGATAAGCTTCAGGAATTGTGCTTCATTTTTCAGGTTTAGCAGGGTGACAAAACTCATACAGGTATCTTCCATAACAATATACTGGTAGAAATCCTGCCCAAAATCTATTCCTATATTTTGCAAAGAAGTGAGTGTGTCAATGTGCAGGGTCTTAAAAAAATCGTCTTTAATAAAACCATAGTGGTCCAGTTTCTGAAGCGGTACCGCTTTACTGAAATTTTCTCCTGAATATTTTATTACCATGGTAGCGGTTGAAGGCACCTGGTCTAAAAAATTTTGTGCCATGGCTGCAGTGCCGGCCATATAGCAAAGCGCAATGGCCAGGATAAACTTTTTCATACAAGTTATTTGGTTAAGGTTATTTTGTTTTCGATGGATCTTTTACCGGTAATAATATCCAAAGCATTCAGTTTGAGCATCACCGCTTTTTTGCTGGGTGAGATCTTAGTCTCTTTGTTGGACGCAGCAGCTACTGTGCCTTCGAATTTAAAAATGGACGTGTAGTTGGCTGTTGCAAATACTTCCTTATCGGCATTGCTTAACTTTTTATAATCATCTTTAATAGAAAATATATTAAGCCTGGTGAACAGGCTGGTTGATGCATTATAATCATACACTTTTTCTGAGACCTTAGCTTTGGTATTCTCTTTTAGATAAATATTCTTAACCACATCATTTACCTGCGTTACTTTGGTAAAATTACAACTGATGCCGGCAATATAGTTATCAAAATCAATGGTTGTTTTTACATTGCTCACCCCGGGTGTTTTACCGACTGTTCTTTCAATTTCTGCGATCTTGTTCTTTATTTCTTCTTTGGAGGGAACATCATGCCCGTTTATTGTTTTCATTTTACTGATAGCGTTGAGCCTGGTTTTGCTTTTGCTCATATTGAGTACGAGTTGAAAATTGCCCGATCCATCATTTTTTAAAAATACTTGTTCAATAATTTCAAAACAGCCGGAGAAAAGAATAAGGATGGAAAACAGTAATAAATAGGCAGTTGTTTTCATGGTTTTAAGTTGCCGCAAATCTACATATTTATTCAGGTAATAGGGAGAATGTGTGAAATTTGCGAATGTCTCTGTTTAAAAAACTGTCAGGCTGAGCTTGTCGAAGCCGGTATTTTTGTCTATGGAATCCGCCTTCGACAAGCTCAGGTTTGACAACTCATTAATAAATGTTTACTTATTCTCTGTTTTTGCAGGATACAACATCCTAAAGGCATTAAAAACAGCTATATGCCCGATGGTTGCATGGTCTTCATCCGGCAGATAGTCAAAGTGAACCTGTACCTTTTTACTTTTCGTTTGCTTCAGTTTATCTGCCAATACATTTGCATCTACTTCCATAACGTGGGGCGTGGGGCCCAGCCCAAGCCCTTCTTTACCTACTCCAATATAGATCCCGGTCTCCTGCGAAAAGTTTTCCAGTAAAACAGCAGAAGCCTGTTTTAAGAGCGAGCCGTCATCCCACCAAAGGCTGGGACTGATAATGATATATTTATTGAACAGGGTTGGTTTCTTCAATAATATTTCTGTGGCCAAGAGTCCGCCCAGGGATTCACCGATAATAGTTCTTGACTGGGTTGCTTTATATTTCTTTTCTATGAAAGGTTGCAATTCCTTTTCAATAAAAGCAATGAATTTATCTGAATGCCCGGTTGTTGGGTAAGCTTTTTTATCCGACTCAATAGTGGTAGGGTAGGTGAAATCTCTTCTCCTGTCTGTATTGGCAATGCCCACTACAATTGATCTGGGAACACGGTCAACCCAGGAAAAATTATTGAACTGCACCAACCCAACCACATGAATAAAGTCTTCGTCTGCCGAACCGTCCAGTAAGTAGATCACGGGATATTTGACCGTATCGTTCTTGCTGTACCCTTCAGGCAGATAAATATTGAGGATCCTTTTTTCTGCCAACATGGTTGATTGCATTTCGTCAATAATGCCCAATGGAAATGGTTTAGTTGTTTGAGCAGTGGCTGCTGATACAAATAAGACAAGGATGAAAAAGTAGATTATTTTTCTCATTATTTTTTATGACAATGTTGTTTTATAAAGAAACGAAATTTTATTTAAAACGGAAGCTGCTTTTAAGCACAGTACAATGCTATATTTGCATGTTAACTGAATCAACAGGCCATCATGCAATGTATTAAATGCCAAAATGAGATAAAGTGCAAACTCAGTATTTCAACTGAGGAAAAAGACCGCCCCATTGAAATATCCTATCAATGGTGGTTTTGCGAAAGTTGTGGCGCCAGGTATTATGGCATCCTGGAAGACAGTAAAGTAAATATGTTTGATGACAAACTGCTGCATAAAGGATATTTAGTAGAAGAACAGAAATGGGAGGAAAGCCTTGCTGAGGCCTTAAAATGCCCAGACCCCCAAAACAGTAATTGCAAATGTGAAGTACACCAGAATGCACCACCTGCAGGTTTTTATGGGGACCAGGCCTGGTATACTTATGAATGATCAAATCGATGTTTTTCGCCTACCTGAAATATTGTACTGACTTTTGTAATACTTTGTATTTAGACCCGGGCCAGTTTACCGAACCTTTTAGTAACCATGAAAACCCGAATGGTAATAAAGCAGTCGTTTCAAAAATGATGGTTGAATAAGGAAAATTATTTTCTCCATTGATGCGGTCATAAATGGCAACTGCAGCAATGCCGATGATACTGGCCATGATGATGTAGCCGCATAATTTATATGTTCTGTTTCTTCTCACTTTCTTGTCGTCAACGGGTTCGCCGAGGTCTGCATCCTGGAATATTTTCATGCAAAAAATAACAAAGCAGATAAAAAGAGCTGCGGCAAATCCATAGTGAATCCAACCTGTATATTCCGGGCTTATCAATGCCGGTTTTAATTCTATGAACTGGCAACCACTGCCCGCAGGGTTACCAAGACCCAGCATATCTGTAGGAAACATGGCCACGCCCAGTGCACATACGCCTGCAAAGTTTGATACTCCATTCTCATAACTGTACCTGCTGGTGCCCCGGTAAGTGATCAAAAAGCCACCCAGCACACATAGCGTACCTACAAACACAATGTGCATGATGCTATAATAATAATGACTGATGGATGGCTGCAGTTCATTACAATTGCCAATGAAGAATGTACCGATGGCTAAAGTGAACGGAAGCAGGATGCCCAGTATCCCGATCAGCTGGCGGAGCAGTAAAAATGACATTACGGCATCGGCTTGTTGCTGGTCGCTGATCTTTCTATTGGTAGTCATATTTTTGGTTTAGTTGGTTATGCAAAACAAAATATGCAAAAAAGAACTGGAATACCAGCGTATTTTAACGGTATTTATAATAAAGTAATAATACCCGCCATGATGGTTAATGTGTAGTTTTTGTTTGGAGAGTATATTGCCCGTTGGTTGAAAACCAGACGGGGGAGGGAAATTAAAAGGATTTCTTTATAATCAAGCTAATCCTGTTAATCCACTCAAATCATAGTTCAGACAAATTCCGCTGCGATAAAAGATGATCAATGAACAAATCGTACAAGTGAGTGACACAACGATGACGCCATGAAAAACAAATGTTTGGTAAATAAAAAATCCCGGCTTAAAAGCCGGGATCATTTTATAAAATTCATTTCCTTAACTCACTTCCGCCATATCCGGTATATCAACCGATTTATAAGCACCGGCATCTAATTTCTTTTTTGTTTCTTCAAATGCTTTTAGTGTTTCATCAATATCGGCATCGCTATGTGAAGCAGTGGGTATAAGGCGGTATATAATATCGCCCTTTGGTATTACCGGGTACACCACAATAGAACAGAAGATATGATAGTTCTCCCGCAGGTCCATTACCATTTGCGTGGCTTCGGGTATATCGCCTTTCATGTAAATGGGAGTAACGGGGCTGTTGGTATGTCCAATATCAAAACCTCTTTCTTTTAAACCGGTTTGCAGGCGGTTCACATTACTCCATAATTTTTCCCTGAGCTCCGGCATGGTCTTTACCATTTCCATGCGCTTCAGCATACCTTCAACGATCATCAATGGTAAACTCTTTGCAAATATTTGTGAACGGGTATTGTAACGTAAATATTTCAATACATTTTTTGGCCCGCTGATGAAGGCGCCAATACTCCCCATACTTTTTACAAAAGTGGAAAAATAAAGATCAATATCTTTTTGACAGTCCTGTGCTTCATCGGCACCCGCACCTGTTGGGCCCATATAACCAAAGCCATGTGCGTCGTCAATTAAAATGCGGAACTCATATTTTTTCTTCAGCTTACAAATTTGTTTTAAAATGCCCTGCTCGCCATCCATACCAAAAACACCTTCGGTAATTAATAAAATGCCACCACCGTTCTTGGCAGCCAGTTCTGTTGCCCTAACCAATTGTTTTTCGCAGTCTGCAATATCATTGTGTTTAAAAGCAAAACGGTTTCCCATGTGCAGGCGTACGCCGTCAACTATGCAGGCATGTGATTCTGCATCATACACAATTACATCCCTGCGGTTCACCAATGCATCAATACAACTCATGATGCCCTGGTACCCAAAGTTCAGTAACATGGTATCTTCACGGCTGATGAATTCGCTGATCACTTTTTCAAGTTCTTCATGTTGTGCTGTATTGCCACTCATCATCCTTGCACCCATGGGGTTGCCCATTCCATATTTTGCAGCGGCTTCGCTGTCCACTTTTCTAACATCGGGATGATTTACCAGGCCCAGGTAATTATTCAGGCTCCATACGATCATATCTTTGCCGCGAAATTTCATTCTTGGTCCCAGTTCGCCTTCTAATTTGGGAAAGGTAAAATAACCATGAGCCCTGTCCATATGCTGGCCAATGGGCCCGCCGTCCTTTACTAATTTTTCAAATACATCCATAGTTATTTAATATTTAATATTTTTTATTGAATATTTTAAAAAAGGCAATTGCAGAAATCTTCGCTCTTATCTTCCAGTTCCCTCTCCCTCGGAGTTCCTTGCAAAGGAACGAGCGCTAGCTCTTGGGGTGAGGTCTTTAGCTTGCGGCAAAAATACAATAAATAACTATTTGTGCAAAACACATCAAATTCAATACAAACCTTATCTTCAAGGCATGAAAGTAGTAGTGTTTTTTGTTATAAATATGCTG
>JBDSXS010000277.1:0-6037 GCA_039926045.1 Ferruginibacter sp. | reverse complement strand
TTCCTGTGCATCATCGAGTCGATCGTCTTCATCTCGCTGTAAATACGCGGCGGTATTAAATTAAGATTGGTGAATTTATCTACAATGGCCTGGCGCTTTGCGGCAATGGTATCGTTCAGGTATTTTTCGATCATCAATCCAACAATAGGTGCAGCATAGGTACCGCCAAAGCGGCCACTGTTCTCTACCACACACATGATGGCGATCTTTGGATTATCCCTTGGTGCAAACCCGCAGAAGAAAGCATGGTTGGGTTGTTTAACTCCCCGGTAATAATTTTCCACGGTACCGGTTTTTCCGCAGATCACAATACCTTCAACTTTTGCCCCAGCACCGGTGCCCCGCTCCACCACATCCTGCATACCATTTTGTACAACATTAAATATACTGTCGGGTATGTCCATGGCACTGTGCCTTTTCTGGTACTTTGATAACAGGTCAAACTTATCGCCTTCTTCGATCGAATCGACCAAATGAGGGATAATATACCAGCCTTTATTGGCAATGTATGCCATTTCATTTGCCGTTTGTATGGGTGTTGTACTAACCTCACCCTGCCCGATACTTACCGAACGGAAATTGCAATAATTCCAGGAGCCCTTTCCATAGATCTTATTGAAGTCGGCAGGGGTTGGAATATTGCCGGGCCTTTCCGATGGTACATCAATGCCTAACCTGTGTCCCAATCCAAAAGCATACATATACCTGTCCCAAACACCAAGACTGCTGTCCTGGCTGGGATATTTTGGATTTGTAATTACACGCTGCATTACCGTGGCAAAATAAGTATTGTCACTCACCCTGATCGCATTCTGTAAATTAAACGTTCCATAATCCAGACAGCGCATAGGTTTACCCGAACCGCAACCATAAAAAGCGCCGGAGCAGGTAACCGTTGTTTCTGTTGAAATAACGCCTTCATGCAAACCAACAAGTGCCTGTAATGTTTTAAATGTAGATCCGGGAGAATAAGTAGCACTTACCGAACGGTTGAATAATGGCCGGGCAGGGCTTAGCAATAATTCAGCATAATGTTTTTTTCTTTCAGCACCTGTTAGCAACTTTGGTTTATAGGTAGGGCTACTTATCATGGCTAATATGCCACCGGTCTTAGGATCAACAGCTACGATGGACCCCAGTTTATTTTCCATTAATTTTTCACCCAGTGCCTGCAATTCAATGTCAATGGAAGTGTACATGTTTTTACCTGCAATAGCCGCTGTATCAAACTTCCCGTCTTCAAGCCTGTCGGTGAGGCGGTTCTTATTATCTCTTTTCCAAAATTCAATACCACGCTGGCCCATCAAAACTTTTTCATAGGTTTTCTCCAACCCGGTACGCCCGATATAATCGCCCATTACATAACCTTCGTATTTGGGGCTTTTTAAAATATTAGAATCCACTTCACCCAGGTAGCCAAAAATATTTCCCCCTGCATCATAAGGATAATCCCTTACCGAACGTTCCTGCATAAAATAACCCGGGGCCAGTTTGTACAGGTTCTCATTCAGCTTGGCCATTTTTTCATTGCTTAACAATGGCTCAAAAATGGAAGCACGGTAACTCTTATTTTTTATGATAGCGGTAACGATCCGTTTTTGAAATTCGGCTGTATCAATATTCAGGATCTTGCATAATGTTGCCGTATCTGTACCGTGAATTTTCCCAGGCACCACCATCAGGTCGTAGATGACGGTGTTTTGTAAAATAGCCCGTCCCTTGCGGTCAAATACGATTCCCCTGTCGGGATAAATTACTTTTCTGAATGTGCCCTGGTCATCGGCCTGTATCTTATATTTTGAAGAGAAGAACTGGAGGTTTATCAATTGGGCAATGATAATGAAAAACATACCGATAAAAACCAGCATGATCACATTTTTTCTTGATTGATTAAAGACAGACAATTTTGTGTTTTGTGTTTTTGGTTATGGGTTGGTAGCTTTCCCAATCCGGCTTCTTATCATTTTTAATATCAACCTTCTTTTAAACAGTATTAGTACGGAATTTTTGTTTTCGAACAAACATTAATTCTGTTATAATTATTAAGAACAAACTTAATGCCGTAGATAATAAGGTCTTTACCAAAAAGTACCAGATATTTCCAAACTGCCAGGCTTCCAGTAAAAACAGCCAGCCATGATGAATAACCGTCAGTACAGTGATAAAGATCATGTATGGTAAAATACCTCCCATACTTTTAAACGATGGTTCTTCATAATTGTTATCGGAACCTTCCTGTGGAATTAAAATATTGATCAGGAAAGGGCGCACATAAGCAATCAGCACACAGGCTGCTGTATGAAAGCCGTAATTATGTTGAAAACTGTCTAGCGTTAATCCCAAAACAAAAGCGATAAGCATCTGTTGTGTCCGTCCCATCCGGAAAGGCAGCCATATAAGAAAAAGAAAATAAATATACGGTGTTACCATTTGGTGAAGATGTATCCTGTCTAATACATACACTTGTACCAGCATAAAAATTGCAAAACGAATAATATTTTTTATCAGTGAACTCATGTATTGCCTGTATACTTACTGGTTTTTTTGTTTTCCCTTTTCCAATATTGATTGTATTTCTTCTGCCTGCCGGTTATCAATAGCATAAACAAATTCCAGGTTATAAAAATTTGCCGATGTTTTAAACCTGATCAGGTATTTATTGCTGCTTTTTTCAGTTCTTACTTCCTTCACAATACCAAGCATCATTCCTTTTGGAATACTGCTGGTACTCAGGCCGCTGGAGATGATCGTATCTCCGGGCGCTACTTTTGTTCCCTTTGCAATACCGGTGAGGGTTATCATATTGGGCTCTTTGCCATCCCAGTTCAATATGCCGCTTTCGCCGCCCTTTAATAATTTACCGCTCAGGTGACTGTCTTTATGCAACAGGCTCATCACAACTGCATAGTCGGCGCTTACTTCTGTAATGATCCCAACAACACCACTATTGGGATCTATGATGCCCATTCCTTCTTTTAACTGTTGTGCTGAACCCCTGCCCAATACAATAAAATTATTTTGAGATGCAACTGAATTGTAAATCACTTTGGCAGGAAAGTAACGATACTTTCTGTATGGCTCCATCGAATCTACTTTAATGGAATCAATGATGAAATTGCTGGTGGTATCGGGTAATTGAAAATTGGCCTTTAGCTTATTGTATAATTTTTCATTGGCCACAACAAGAGAATCGTTGGTTTTTTTAAGCTGGAAATAATACTCAATTTTATTATACTGCTCATTTACCTTACCGGTAATTTGATTGGCAGTATTGCTGAAAGATGCTTTATGATAACGGCTGTAATGAACGATCAAATAGATGCTGAAACCCTGTAACAAAAGGAACAGGATAAAATTAAAATACCGGCGAATGAAAAGAAAGATATTACGCACCTCTTAAGGGAATTTGGAATTGGGTATTGGGAATTGGGGAAGCACCCTTATTACAAATCCCGAATTCCTAATTACTAATTACTAATTACTCAAATTACCGCATTACAAAAGGATACCGATCATAATGTTTTAAAGCGATCCCCGTACCCCTTACCACACTCTTCAGCGGATCATCTGCCACATGAACAGGCAATTTGATCTTTGCATTCAGTCTTTTATCCAGTCCCCTCAGCAAGGCACCACCGCCGGTTATATACAAACCCCTGCGGTATATATCGGATGCAAGTTCGGGAGGCGTTGTTTCCAAAGCCTTCAGGATGGCTTCTTCGATCTTAAAGATGCTTTTATCAAGTGCTTCTGCTACTTCCTGGTAGCTGACCATTACCTGTTTTGGGATACCCGTTACCAGGTCTCTTCCGTTAACAGGGATATCATCGGGCGGGTTATCCAGGTCCTTCATGGCGGCGCCAACCTGTATCTTGATCTGTTCGGCAGTACGTTCACCGATCAGCAAACTGTGGTAACGGCGAAGTGCTTCCATAATGTCGGCAGTAAATTCATCACCGGCAATACGGATACTTTGATCGCAAACAATACCGGCCAGGGCAATTACCGTAATGCCTGTTGTACCACCACCAATATCAATGATCATATTTCCTACCGGCTCTTCCACATCTATGCCAATACCCAAAGCTGCGGCCATCGGTTCATGAATAAGATAAACTTCTTTTGCACCTGCCTGTTCGGCACTATCTCTTACCGCACGTTTTTCAACTTCGGTGATACTGCTTGGAATGCAGATCATCATACGCCAGCTTGGTGCAAACAATGGTTTTTTTGGATAGATCAGTTTTATCATTTCCCTGATCATCAGCTCTGCAGCGTTGAAATCGGCTATCACACCATCTTTCAGCGGACGAACAGTTCTGATACTCTCGTGGGTCTTTTCATGCATCATCAATGCTTTCTTACCCACTGCTAAAATATTCTTTGGATTATTTCTGTCTAATGCAACAATAGAAGGTTCATTTACTACAATTTCATCATTATGAATAATGAGGGTATTTGCCGTACCTAAGTCGATTGCTATTTCCTGTGTAAAAAAATTAAAAAGGCCCATATTATCTGTGTGAAAAGGATTTTAAATCAATGGCAGCAAAGTTGGTGGAAAATATTTGAAATAACAACGGCAAACCCTTTATTTTTCAACAATTTACAGAATCTTTTACATTCGGTTCAACCGGCAAAGAAAACTAACCGGCTGGTTTTACTAACATATTAAGCAACGGGATCAAAATTCTCTCAATTCAGTTTTGTAAAACAGCCCGGTGTGCTTTGCTTACACAACAATAAATTCATAACCAATATCGGTACGGTAATACATGCCTTCAAAATCCAGTTGTTCCAACATATAATTCGATTGCTCAACTGCTTCTGTAATATTTTCACCAAATGATGTTACAGCCAAAACCCTGCCACCATTGCTAACAATGTGTCCATTTTCTTTTTTTGTTCCGGAATGAAAAATCATACTGCTCTCCAAAGCCGGTTCCTGCAGCCCGCTTATGATCTTTCCTTTTTCATAATCACCGGGATAACCACCGCTTACGGCCACAACTGTTGCAACTGCACGTTCGTCTGTTTCAATTTTAATTTCATGCAGTCTTTGTTCAGCGGTTGCCATCAATAATTCAACCAGGTCGTTTTTTATACGAGGGATGACAACTTCTGCTTCAGGATCGCCAAGGCGGCAGTTATATTCGATCACTTTGGGTTCACCATCGTCATTCATCAAACCCAAAAAGATAAATCCTTTGTAATCCAGTTTATCTTTTTTTAAGCCTGTAATAGTAGGCTCAATGATCTTTTCTTTTACTTTTTGCAAGAATGCCTCTGTAACAAAAGGCAAGGGGCTTACAGCACCCATACCGCCTGTATTCAACCCTGCATCCGCTTCTCCTACTCTTTTATAATCTTTTGCTTCGGGTAACAGCACATAATTTTCTCCATCGGTCAAAACAAAAATGCTTAATTCAATTCCTTTTAAAAATTCTTCGATCACTACTTTTTTACCTGCTTCACCAAATTTTGAACGTAATAACATCAGTTCAAATTCTGAACAGGCTTCCAGGTGATTCATACAGATCAGAACGCCTTTACCCGCAGCGAGTCCATCTGCTTTTAAAACAATGGGCAGCGATTGGGATTTAATATATTCAACACCTTCGAGGTATTCATCAGAAGTAAATTTCCTGAACCCGGCAGTGGGAATATTATGCCTGCTCATAAAAGCTTTTGCAAAAGCCTTGCTGCCTTCCAGCTGCGCTGCTTCTTTTGACGGACCGATCACTTTTATATTTTCAAGCCCTTTTTTATTTTGAAAAAAATCATAGATGCCTTTTACCAAGGGATCTTCGGGGCCTACCACGATCATATCAATGGCATTTTTTAAACAGGCATCCGCTATGGCATCAAAATCAGAAATTGCTACCGGTAAATTAGTACCACATAAAGCGGTACCGGCATTGCCCGGCGCAATAAATAAGTCATTACAAAGCGGGCTTTGCTTAAGCTTCCACGCCAATGTGTGCTCACGGCCGCCGGAGCCAATTAAAAGTATATTCATGAATTACCTGGGTTTTAG
>JBDSXS010000276.1:0-5686 GCA_039926045.1 Ferruginibacter sp. | reverse complement strand
GTGGTGGTTAATGAAATGAGTAAACTACGGATGGTATGGTCAATCTTAAAACAGATACGCAAGGGGCAGGTACGTGTGTATGAAGACAAAAAATATCACCGCAATGATATTCACTATTTTCAAACTAAAAAGCTGACCATTAAGAATCTGCAGCTTGCACCACTTCATATTGATGGAGACCCTGCTGAAACTGCTGCTGTATTTGAGATTGAGATCATTGAAGATGCATTTAAATTGCTGATGCCCTGATCTTACTTAAGCAATTCTTTGATCAACTTCATCGATGCCTGGTTATATATATTATTAAAAGACTGCCTGACATCTCTTTTTTCCCTGGCTGTTAAATGAAAATTAAGTGCTGCACCTTTTTCTTCCGTTTCCGGAACATACATAAATGAAATGCGTTGTATAGCCTGGCCAAGATCTGCCTGCATGTAACTGAACTGATCGGTTTCTGAAAAATCCTGCAGCTTATACCAATTGTGTTGTAGCATAGTGCCCGGCTTTACCAATATATCAGTTATAGACCCGGTTTCAAAAGGCTGTTGCCAGTTATCCTGCATGCGGTCACGCATCTGCAAAATGATCACTTTACTGGTGTTTGCCTTTAGCCAGTCTTTAAAGTTTGCAATGAACCTGAGTGTGGTTTCCTGGCCATAATTATCCCTGAGCCCTGCATCCATCACATCAATAACAGGATCGCTGGGCAGCCAGACATTGGGCAATATATACGGAAAGGTTGCATTCATGCGCAAAGCGCTAAGCAACCGGATATTCAATGGGTCTTGTTTTTTGAACATGGCGGTAAAATCAACTGCATCCGGGCTGGCCCTTACATCATCAGCATAAATTGACGGTTTCATCAGGAAGCTGATAGGTTGCGAACATATCATCATTCTCCTTCCATCCCGTGTAATGGTTGAATTAAATATCATCATCGGGATGGCCGCTGCTTTCTCTGCTGCACCATAATCCTTCAATTGGCCATTAAGTATTTTTCCGCAGTTCATGTTCAGTTGTTGTTCAAAAGCATAACCCCGGTCTTTTATGTATTTAAAATCACCGATGCTGAATTTTTGTGCCGGTGCAAAAATATCCCTGGCCGTCATAGATGAAAAAAGCGGGTTCAGCAGGTCCTTTGCAATATTATCAGAATAATCACGGCTGTATAAATTAACCAGACTGTCCTTTAGCCATTGCCTGTACAACTCACGGTAATATGTGGCCCCCAGCATACCTCCGCTGGCTCCACTGATCATCATCGTATGTGTCATTAGTTTTCCTTTCACTGCACTGTCTAATTGCTGTAGTGTATTCATAACAAAAGATCCGCTGCGTAAACCGCCACCACTCACATTAATAAACAACATTACCGGTTTTTCTTCAGGCTGATTTTTTTTCCAGTTATCCAATATCTGCAGCATATTGGCTTTATCGGCTGCTATTTTATCCGGCAAACAAAGCTGCTGTAATGCCTGTTTATTGTAGTCGGGTCTTTCATTTTTATTAATATAGTTGAGGCCATAAGCTTTATTGCGGGTATCAATGATCTCGTTTTGATACAATACATCAACAAATAAAATGAACAGGATAAAAACGGGTAAGCTCCAGCTTTGTAAAAAATAAGACAGCGCTCCTATAACAGCTGTCATGATCGAAAAAAAGATCAATATACTGGCTGCTGCAGGCACCTGGAAAGCGGGATCATCCATAAAAAAACCAACCACGATCAAAAAAACAAATGCCAGGGCAATACTGAGGATGCTGGAAAAATGATGCTTTTTAAAAACTGTTTCTAAAAACACTTCGTTGTAATGTGATACATTCCTGCTCTTTCGGAAGCGAAAACCTTTCCCGAGGTAGTTGCTTACTTTCAATCCCGGGTTTTCTTTTTCCACATGACCGGTATAGTAGTTATAATTGAACTGCTGCGCCGTATCAATGATGGGTGCAATGGTTCTCTGAATGGTTTTTTCGGCACCAAAAAAATAAGCAAATGAAATGGCCAGTAATAAAATAAAGCCTGCCAATATCCCCAAAATGATAATAAGCGCTTCTCCAACACCCATTAATTCCTTTTGCCGGTCGAAAACGAAAAGTTTATAAAAATAGAATCCCAGAAACAGGCATGGCAATACTGCATTGTTGATACAATATTTCAAAAACGGCTTGCTTGTTGTTGCCAAAAATTTAAACCGCTTGCTGTGCAATATAAAAGTGGTGATGTTCCAGCTCATCATAAAAACACCCAGCGCCACGCCAACAATACCGGCACTCAGGGCATTTACCTTGCCTAAATATTCAGGAGAAAAAAACAGCGCATCGGCTCCATAGCTTTTCATGAACCCGCTATTGATGGTACTGCCCAGTAAATACCAAAACACCAGCAACACCTGGAATTTTCTGAAATGAAGAATAAAAAGCTGAATGGGAAAAGAATAATAAATGTCTTTCAGTACCTGCTTCATGAATGGGTGTGTTTTTTAAAATTACAACATAAACACCCATTAAGCAAACGCATCAGAAAACTGTAGAGGCATAGTTTGGATAGCTGTCAAGGCTGAGCTTGTTGAAGCCGATATTATAGCTTTTGTTTTCTTCGAACAATAAAGATCAGCGATACAATTACCATCAATAATACCATGGCAATAAACTGGTGAGACGCTCCCGTTAAAACAAAGCGGTCGGGATGCGTTGCATTCAACACGGTCAATATGCCCAGTAAAGCCTGTAGCAGTATCAGCAGCAGCATGGCAAAACGAAGTCTGCTGAATAATTTGTTATTCACTATTGAACGTGACCTGAACCACCAGGTACCAATCAATATAACCAGTAAATAAGCCAGGCCCCGGTGAATAAAATGAATGGTAATAGGATTGGCCACCAGGTTTTTGGAAAAAGGTGAAAGTTCAAACATACTTGCAGGAATGATGCTGCCATTAATATCAGGCCAGGTGGGCGCAGTAACCGCAGCCCGAAGGCCCGCCATAAATCCTCCGTATATCAACTGGAAGAACAAAACGCCTAAAATGATCAATAAAGAATTTTTGAGTTTTGTACTGATCACTATTTGCCGTTCATGAATTAAAAGGCTTAGTGCAAACCACAACGTGTAACACAACAATCCAAGCGCCGCAATAAAATGCGTGGTGAGTTCAACATGGCCAACAAAATACTTTTCAGGTACCAGCCCGCTTTTAACCATGATCCATCCTATAAAGCCCTGTAATGCGCCCAGCAAAAACAGCATGATCATCGGTCTTATCATGCCTTTGCTGAATTTCCTGGCAGCCACAAAATAAATGAAGCCAACTAAAAAGACCAGTCCCATGAGCCTCGCCCAACTACGGTGAAGCCACTCCCAGAAAAAGATGAATTTGAATTCGGATAAAGAAAAATGCTGGTGTACATATTTGAACTGGTCGGTTACTTTATACTTGTCAAACTCTGCCTGCCAGGCGGTATCATTCATGGGCGGTAAAGCACCGGTAATGGGTTTCCATTCAGTAATGGAAAGTCCTGATTCGGTCAAACGCGTAATTCCGCCAATTAAAACCTGTATGATGATCATACCTACACCGATCAAAAGCCAGGTGGCTATTTGCCTTTGTGCACGTTCTTGTCTTAGTGTCTCCATCACAGCCGCAAATTTACAGCAGCAAATGCTGTTAACATAAAATGAATTGTTTTTTTATGATTTTGACGGATATTTGAGGCTAAGAGTACAAAAGAAAAAAGACTGAAAATTGTAATCATGCTTCTTTTTACCTCCTTTTCTCTTTTAACCTCTTAGCCAATTTTTTTTAAGATAGATGTTATATCAATTTTTTAATACCCATTTAATAGAAGCAGGCCTGGATGAAGCCGGTCGTGGTTGTTATGCCGGGCCTGTGTTTGCAGCGGCTGTTATCCTGCCCAAAGATTTTCATCATCCTTTGCTAAATGACAGTAAACAGTTGAATGAAAAAGAAAGAGACCTGCTGAGGCCTGTTATCGAAAAGGAAAGTATTGCTTTTGCTGTGGCATTGGTTGATAACGATACCATCGACAAAATAAATATTTTACAGGCAAGTTTTACCGCTATGCATCTTGCCCTGGATCAACTACAGGTAATCCCTGAATTCTTATTGATCGACGGAAACCGTTTCAGAGCCTACACTCATATACCTCACGAATGCATAATACAGGGAGATGGAAAATATACTGCCATTGCGGCGGCCAGTATTTTAGCTAAAACATACCGGGATGAATTTATGCAAAATATCCATCCTGAATTTCCCCAGTATGGATGGAACAATAATAAAGGATATGGAACGCCTGAACATCGCTACGCTATTGAGCAGTATGGGCTTTGCTGCCACCACCGCAAAAGTTTTAATATACAGCCCGCTCAATTTGCCCGATCAGTGCAGTAAACTATTTCGCATTTACGAAGTGTTATTCAAAAATGATTTCACCCTGTCCCTGCCTGGTTATTGTCCATTCGTCGGTTGTACAGTCCACCACAGTTGATGGCACCATGCTTCCTATGCCTCCGTCAATTACAAAATCTACTTTATCACCAAAATTCTCATAGATCACTTCAGGGTCTGTATATTCTTCCACCATTTCTCCCGGCAATGATGCACTTAAAATAGGATTACCCAATTCCTCTAAAATATACTGGCAGATGATATTATCCGGAACCCTTATGCCCACAGTTGATTTCTTACTCTGCAGAATTTTAGGCACCTGTTTGCTGGAGGGTAATATAAAAGTGTAAGGCCCCGGTAAATAACTTTTCAGCATACGATAAAGCGGGGTATCAATGCTTTTTGTATAATCGCTTAGATGGCTCAGATCGCGGCAAATAAATGAAAGCTGGGCCTTTTGAGGATCTATATTCTTTATTTTACAAATACGCTCTACGGCCTTGTGTTGGTTAATATCGCAGCCAAGGCCATAAATAGTATCGGTGGGATAAATGATCACGCCCCCGTCTTTCAGGCATTCTGTAACCTGCTTAATTAACCTGGGCTGGGGGTCTTCCGGATGTATCTGTATTAACACGCTTTTTTTATATTTTAATGTTTTTGTGTAACTATTATAGACAAACTATGTACCGATATTATCACAACTTACTAAAATCATTTTAATCAATTACTTTTGTCCGCGGAGCCTGTGTTGGGCAACTTAGTAAAAATTTATAAACTCAGCTTATGTCAGTAATAGTTGTTGGTACCATGGCTTTTGATGCTATTGAAACTCCATTTGGTAAAGTAGATCAAATTGTTGGAGGTTCGGGCACATATGTTGCCTATGCAGCAGCCAATTTTACAACCCCTATCCAGCAGATCTCTATTGTTGGTTATGATTTTCCACAAGAAGAGATGAACGAATTAAAAAAACGTGGTATTTCGCTTGATGGCGTTGAAATTGTAAAAGACAAAAAGTCTTTCTTCTGGAGCGGTAAATACCATATGGATATGAACAGCCGTGATACATTGATCACCGACCTGAATGTATTGGAAGACTTTAACCCAATCGTACCCGATTCATACCAGGGTGCCGATTTTTTAATGTTGGGTAACCTGATGCCCAAATTACAGTTGAGCGTAATTGACCAGCTGACCGTTCGCCCAAAATTGATCGTAATGGATACCATGAATTTCTGGATGGATATTGCCATGGATGACCTGAAAGAAGT
>JBDSXS010000275.1:0-6908 GCA_039926045.1 Ferruginibacter sp. | reverse complement strand
AACATTGAATTCATTCGGCCGCATATTCAGGGTACACATTTTTGGCGAATCGCATGGCGATTGTGTTGGGTTAACTATTGATGGTTGTCCGGCAGGCCTCCCTTTATCTGTTGATGATTTTACCGAGGATATTGAGAGAAGAAAACCCGGTGCTAAAGGAACCACACCCCGTAAGGAAGATGATATACCTCAGGTAAAGACCGGCCTGTTCAATGGTAAAACAACCGGGGCTCCTATTACCATCTTATTTGAAAATAATAATACCCGCAGTGCAGATTATGAAAGACAGCGTGCAGTACCCAGGCCCGGGCATGCCGATTTTGTTGCATCAGCAAAGTTTGGGGGCAATGAAGATTACAGGGGTAGTGGCCATTTTAGCGGACGGTTAACTGTTTGTTTGGTAGCTGCTGCTGTGATCGCAAAGAAAATAATTGCCGGAATAAATATACATGCGGCTATTTTAGAAATTGGTGGCGAAGCGGACCTTGAAAAAGGATTGCAGAAAGCTATTGATGCTAAAGACAGCATTGGCGGCATTATTGAATGTAAAATAAATGGTTTGCCGCTTGGGCTGGGGGAGCCGTTCTTTGATTCCGCAGAATCACTGATCAGTCATGTGGTGTTTGCCATTCCGGCTGTGCGTGGTATTGAATTCGGTACCGGCTTTGCCGCAGCAAAAATGTTTGGTAGCCAACACAACGATGGCATTGAAAATAAATCAGGAAAGACTTTTACCAACCATGCAGGCGGTATTGTAGGCGGCATAACCAATGGTAACGAATTGGTCTTTCGCATTGCTATCAAGCCAACATCATCCACACCCATAGAACAGCAAACACTGAATATAGAAACGGATAAAGTTGAAAGCTTCTCTGTAAAGGGCCGCCACGACCTGTGCATTGCATTAAGGGTGCCTGTGATCCTGGAAGCGGTAACAGCCATTGTCCTGGCCGACCTGATGATGCTGGAAAACAGGATCCCCCGTGTCATTTCTTAATCGAGCAAACGCCGGTGGTAATTGATCTGCCCCAGGTGGTAACATAAATGACCATACAGGTGCAGTAGCATATGTGTAGTACTTACAATTGTTCCGTGTTTCTCCAATGGAAAATCTTTTTCAAGGTCTGCTTCAGTTAATTTTGAGAACGTATTGTTTACGATAAGTATGCAGTTATCGATATTGATCAACAGGTCCTGGCGGGGAATATTTTTCAAACTGAATTCATCATCCCTGTGTCTTACATAGCCCGTGTTGCCTAAAGTTGCACCAATAAAATGATTCAGGTTGCCGATCAGGTGCAGGCATAAATTGCCGCCACTGTTGCTGATGCCTTCTTTAATAACCCATAAGTTGTCTTCGTCCTTATATAAATTAATTTCTGTTCTCAGTTTTTGAAGGTCTCTTTCAAAAAGTTCAGCTAAAGTATCTTTTGTCATGGTTTATTTGGTTTACCTGGCCATAAAATTAAGCCAATATCACAAGAGTATAAAAACAATCGGGTAAATTAGTAACAATTGAATACGAAGTATTATCTTGTTCAACAAGTATCAGCCTCCCTGGATATCCGTCTTGAAAATTGTTTCAAGTTACAAATATTTAACCCGGTCTATGCAACATTGTAGGACACAACGCTGGTATTATTCGGTCTGTATCTTTTTTTTATTTTTCTTGTCAGCATGCAACAATAAGGATAACAAAAAGGAGGAGCATATTATTACTGATCCTGTTGTTATGGACAGTAAGGTATCAGATCTTATTAAAGATATCGTAAAAACTGCAGCTGATAATTCCGGAAAAATTGATGACAGTACGCAGATGCAGGTGCCACAAATCGTTGAGGAATTTTATAGCAGGGGCGATTATAAACCCATTTGGAGTAGTACAGAAAAATGGGCGCCATTGGCTGATTCTTTGTACCAATTTATAGCACTTGCCGAAAATGAAGGCCTTTTTCCCAACGATTACCATTTTAAAATTTTAAGAACGATAAAAGATACGCTGGATGCAGATTCGTTGACCCGGATGAATGCTTCCTTGTGGACAAAAGCCGACCTGTTACTCACCGACGGCTTCATGCATATCATTAAAGACCTGAAGCAGGGGAGGTTACAACCGGATAGCCTGTCATTGAACAAAGATTCGGTACTGGTCGATAAATTTTTTATAGCAACACTAAATGAGTTACTGCAAAAAAAAGACCTGTCAGGATTGCTTATGTCCCTTCAGCCTAAGCACAAAAATTATTGGGAGCTGAAAAAAGGGATAAAGAGTTTTGTTGACAGTATGGATAGAAGGCAATATACACATATTACTTATCCATTTAAAAGAGGTGATATAAAAGATTCGCTGTATTTTATTCAGCTCCTGCAAAAAAGATTATTGGAGAGTCATAGCATAGATCCCGGTACGGATTTGCCGGATTCAGCACGCTTATCCAGGGCAATAAAAAAATACCAGGTGCAAAACGGACTGCAGGCCGATGGTAAATACGGTAAAACTTTGATTAACGCTCTTAACAGTAATGATGTTGAAAAATTCAAAAGGATCGCTATTACATTGGACAGGTATAAACAACTGCCTGCAAAAATGCCTGAAAAATATATCTGGGTAAATATACCCGGCTATTATTTATGGCTGATGAATGCTGACACGGTTGTATTTGAATCTAAAGTGATCACCGGCAAACCGGAAACCCGTACACCTTTGCTCACCTCCGAGATATCGGATATGGTCACTTATCCAACATGGACGGTACCGAACAGTATAATAGTAAAATCGTACCTGCCTAAACTAAAAAATAATCCAAATTATATTTCCCGGATCGGGCTAAAATTACTGAACGGTAAAGGAGAGGTAATTGATCCTAACACGGTTAACTGGAGTAAATATTCAAGAGGGATCCCATATAAAATAATGCAAGGCAGTGGCGATAATAATTCGCTGGGTGTGATCAAATTTAATTTTAATAACCCTTATGCTGTTTACCTGCATGATACCAACCAGCGATACCTTTTTAAAAATGCGTCACGGGCATTAAGCCATGGATGCGTACGTGTGCAGGAATGGGAAAAACTGGCATACTATATTGCCGGGAACGACAGTACACTCAGTACAAGAAAAGATTCATTAAAGTACACTGCTGATTCAATAAAGAACTGGATAGCTAACAAGGAGCGCCACCGGGTTGATGTTAAAAATCACATACCCCTTTATATCCGGTATTTTTCCTGTGAAGGAAAGAACGGCACCATAAAATTTTATGATGATGTTTATGGTGAAGATAAATTGCTGATGGAAAAATATTTTGCGAAAAAGTGAAGTATTTCATAAACAGGTAATTTTATTATCTTTAAATATGCCCCTGAGATCATTTTTTACTGAATACAGATGTGTGAAGTATTTCTTCTATGCAGGTTTTATGTTCCTGTTTTTTTCTCCGTTCTCACCGGCAACGGCGCAAAACCGTACTCCTGTTGCCAAAATAAAATCGAAAAAGCCAACCCGGATATTTTATGGTCAGGCAAGTTTTTATGCCAATAAATTCCATGGCAGAAAAACAGCGAGCGGAGAGTTGTTTAATCAAAATAAGTTAACCTGTGCCTGTAATATCCTGCCGCTTGGCACCTGGATCAAGGTAACAAATTTGCGAAATGGCCTCTCGGCTGTTGTTAAGATCAACGACCGGATCCATCCAAAAATGAAACGAATTGTTGACCTGTCAAAAAGCGGCGCCCAAAAACTTGGTTATGTTTCAACCGGGCTTGCAAGGGTAAAAATTGAATTAATTGATAAAAAGCTGGTGCCCAGGTAGTGGTATATCTTTTCCTGATTATATAAACTGCCTTTTGAAACAGGCAATAATAGTTGGAATTATGTTGGTAAAATATTTTATGATTTGGAGTTAAGCAGCTATTTTTGTTGCTATTTAGAAAACTAACACGTATGAAGAAAATCTTAGTATTAATTATAGGCCTGGGCCTTTTTATTACATCTTTTGGACAAGGTGATCATAAAAAACGCCCATCTTTCGGAATTCATTTTATATTGAATGACTTCCGGACTGCACAAAACCTCAAGACCAGTGGTTTAGCCAATGTGGTCCGCTCAAAAGAATGGCACAAAACTACATACATGACCAGTGGCCTTGCGGTTAGTTATTTGCAGGGTTTAAATAACCATCTTGATTTTATGAGCACTTTGTCGGGCACATTTGTTGATTACCCGATAGTCGGAAAACCAGCACAGGTCAATCCCAATTTATTATTAGAAGGAATTGCTGCTGTCAATTTGAAATTATTATCTGATAAATACTATATCAACCCTTTCCTTACTGCAGGTATAGGAGCATCTAAATACAAGGGTTATTATGGAGCTTTCATGCCTTTTGGATTAGGTTTACAGGTAAAAATATTAGATGAGGTCTTCGTAATGTGGAACTCACAATACCGTGTTCCGGTTACCGAAAATGCATCTTATCACCTGTACCATAGCCTGGGTATTGTGGCCAACTTAATGAAAAAGAAAGAACCGATCGTGGTTGTTGTTCCTATTCCGGTAGTTGAAGCTCCAAAAGACAGAGATGGTGATGGCGTTTTGGATGTTGATGATAAATGTCCTGATGTTCCTGGTCTTGCTTCTTTACAAGGTTGCCCTGACAGGGATGGAGACGGAATTGCTGATGCTGATGATAAGTGTCCTGATGTTGCAGGTTTAGCCCGTTACCAGGGTTGCCCAATACCGGATACTGACAAAGATGGTATTAATGACGAAGTAGATAAGTGTCCAACCGTACCAGGTTTTGCCCGTTACCAGGGTTGTCCAATACCGGATACTGATGGTGATGGTGTAAATGATGAAGAGGATAAGTGTATCAACGAGAAAGGGCCGGCTTCTAATTTCGGTTGCCCGGTTATCAGTGAAGAGATCATTAAGAAAGTAAACAGGGCTGCACAGAATATTTTCTTTGAAACAGCTAAATCAAAATTATTGGCTAAATCATTCCCTAAATTAAATGAAGTGGTTGCCATTTTGAACGAGAATCCTTCTTTCAAAGTACAGATCGATGGCCATACTGATTCTCAGGGTAAAGACGAGTATAACATGGGCTTATCTAATGATAGGGCGGCATCGGTAAAAGCTTACCTGGTAAGTAAGGGGATAGCTGAAAGCCGTTTAAGTTCTATGGGTTATGGAGAAACAAAACCGGTAGCAGATAACAAAACTGCTGCAGGCCGTGCCAAGAACAGGAGAGTTGAAATGACACTAAGCAATTATTAATCTAGTATATCTAAATACAAAAACCCACTGCAATTGCAGTGGGTTTTTGTATTATAACATCTGAGGGTTATTAAAGTTTGTTATCTAAATAATTGGCCATAATTTATTGAATACTTACTTCGGGGAGTACCGATGCCCGGACAATATTATTGTGGATGACGTATATTTTAACTGATTAGATAACCCCAAAGTACCCATCAACTTTTACATAATGACTTTACAAAAAAAACAAGGATCGTTTTAGAAGGAATTAATGCAGAGGGTAAAATGATCCATGTTGAAAAGATCATTCAATAATTTTCATTGGGTGAGTCACCTTCTTGAGGTGACTCACCTAACGAATTTAATAATCATTTGGTTTAGGCTTCGGTGCCGGCTTTTTATTTTTATCTTCCAGGTTTATTATGGGCGTTGTACCCTTTTTTGGATCCGGCTTTTTTGATTTACCAGTATCGGGCATTATCACTTTGGGTATCTCGCTTTCAATATCTATTTTTTCTATTGGTTTATTATCAGGCGGTACCGGTGCATTAAAAAAATCATCAGCAGTTCCATTTCCTTCATCAATGGTGGTGCTGTCTCCTTCCTTAAAAATATTAGGATCTATATCTGCAGAAATAGTTTCGTTGTTTTGATCTATAGGTTTTTCAAAAATTTTGATCTGGCCATAACCCAATTTTTTATCGGCATATACTTTACTCATAAACATGCCCCAACCCGGAGCCGACATCTCGGCACCACCGGCTGTACCAGCATATATCCTGATAAATGGATCATCGCAACCCACCCATGTACCGGCCAGCAATTCGGGTGTATAGCCAATGAACCAACCATCGGCATTGTTATTGGTTGTGCCCGTTTTACCAGCTTTTTCCACCGGGATCGTAAACCTGTTCAAAGTCCTGGCTGTACCAAACTTGATAACACCCTCCATCAGTTTTACCATGGTGTATGCATCAGATTCTGCAATTACCTGTTTTGGTGTAGAGCTGAATTCCTGCAGCATATTGCCGCTTTTATCTTCGATCCGGTTCATAATGATCGGCTCGGTATTTAAACCTTTATTGGGGAACATGGTATAGCCCTGCAACATTTCCAGCAGCGGAATTTCGGCAGCACCCAGCCCGATCGAATAGTAGGGGGGCACTTTTGTTTTAATGCCACAGGTTTGAATAAATTCTATTGTTCTCTTTACACCTATCTGGCCAATTAAACGCCAGGCGGCAATATTTTTTGAATGGGCAAGGCAATAAGCAACAGTACCGGCGCCACCGGTGATCGTTTTACCACCCAATGTTAAGGAGCCGCCGGGAATGACTGTTTCCGGAGTATAGCCTGCTTCATCAATGGCTAATGTATAAATAAAAGGTTTAAAGGTAGAACCTACCTGTCTCATTTGTGTAACATGGTCATACTTGAACCACTTAAAATCTATACCACCGATCCAGCATTTTACATCCCCGCTACGTGGATCCATGGCCACGAAATTGGTTTGTAAGATCTGCTTGTGGTATTTAATGGAATCATAAGGCGTCATCACCGTATCTTTTTCCCTTTTTTTATTCCAGGCAAACACTTTCATTTTTACAGGAATGTAAAATGTTTTTTTGATCTCGGCTTCATCGATATC
>JBDSXS010000274.1:0-3652 GCA_039926045.1 Ferruginibacter sp. | reverse complement strand
AGTGTTCCCATAAAATCACTCACAACCGGTAATCTTTTTCCTTTGGCATTACCTGCCGGTCTGCAAGCCAGCAAGGCTTTTGTATAGGGCTGTTGTGGCGAGTTCAATATATCCCTGGCATTACCTTGTTCTACAATTTCACCCTTATACATGACTAATATCTTATCAGCAATATCAGCAACAACACCCAGGTCGTGGGTAATAAAGATCACGCCCATATTATTTTGCAATTGCAACGACCTGATGAGTTCCAGTATGGTTTTTTGCACAGTTACATCAAGCGCAGTAGTAGGTTCATCAGCGATCAACAGGGCGGGGCTACAACTCATGGCCATAGCGATCATTACCCGTTGTTTTTGACCACCGCTGAGTTCATGTGGATACCGGCCAATTAAATTTTCGGGGTCAGGTAATTTTACCTGCTTAAAAAGTTCAATTGTTTTTTGCTTTGCAATTGCTGCAGAAACCTGTTGGTGCAATTGTATTACTTCCATAACCTGGTAGCCGCAGGTAAAGACCGGGTTCAGCGAGGTCATCGGTTCCTGGAAGATCATGGCGATATCATTGCCGCGTATGCTGTTTATTTTTTTGCCGGATAATTTTAAAAGATCAACAGGGTCATCTTCATTTTTAAAAAATAAGATCTCGCCCGAAACAACCGCCTGCGTTGGTAATAATTGTAAAATGGATAATGCTGTAACAGATTTGCCCGAGCCGCTTTCACCAACAATAGCAACCAGTTCACCGGGCGCTACAGTGAATGAACTTTTTTTTACCGAAGCAGTTTGCCCATCATCCGTTATAAAATGGATATTGAGCTCTTTGATGCTTAATAAGGGCTTCATCATTTATTAATGATTTTTATCGCGAGCTTTTTGGCGGGAATGGGGTACCAGGCCATGCAAACAGCACAGGGGGCTGCTATAGCGGTATCAATTACAAAATAAAAATCCTCTCCTTGTTTTATGGTTGCAGGAAAATTGCAGGGATTTTCAAGAGCAAAAACATTGCTGTATGTTTTTTTAGTTGTTTCATCTGTCCAGTTGCTTACAATTTTTGCAGTATCTATATTTCCTTCGAGCAACTTAACCGTGTAATTCATACAAATGGCCTTGATCTCTAACCTGCCTTTATATACCATATCGCTGTCTTTTTTCTTTTCGTTGCACTTTTCGGCAGATATGGTGAGTAAAAAAATAGCCGATAAAATGAATATGCGTTGCATGACTTAAAATTTTAAATGCCTTACGGTCAGTCCATCATTGATCAGTTGTTTTAATGAATCAATTCCGACCTTTAAATGGCGTTCAACAAATTCTGAAGTGACTTTTTTATCACTCTCTTCCGTTTTTACACCTTCGGGTACCATGGGACTATCACTGACAAGCAACAAGGCACCCGTAGGAATTTTATTGTAAAATCCAACTGTAAAAATGGTTGCCGTTTCCATATCAATGGCATAAGCCCTTAGTTTCTGAAGGTAATCTTTAAACACCTCATCATGTTCCCACACCCTCCGGTTAGTTGTGTAACAAACTCCGGTCCAGTAATCACAGTTAGCATCCCTGATGGTTGTTGAAATCGCTTTCTGCAAAGCAAAGGCCGGCAGGGCAGGTACTTCAGGAGGAAAATAGTCATTGGATGTTCCTTCGCCCCTGATGGCGGCAATGGGTAAGATAAGATCGCCCAGCTTATTCCGTTTTTTTAAACCACCGCATTTTCCCAGGAATAAAACAGCCTTAGGCTCAATGGCACTAAGCAGGTCCATTACTGTTGCTGCACCGGGGCTCCCCATTCCAAAATTAATAATAGTGATATTGTCTGCCGTAGCGCATTGCATGGGCCGGTCAAGTCCTACAATGTTTACTTTATTCCATTCGGCAAACATGTTCACGTAATTACTGAAATTGGTAAGTAAAATGTATTCACCAAAATTTTCCAGCTTTTCGCCGGTATATCGCGGCAACCAGTTTTTTACTATTTCTTCTTTTGACTTCATAACCCCTATCCCCTAAAGGGGAATAATTTTTTTATATTAAAAAATATGTCTCAAACATTGTACTGAACATGACCAAGTTTTTATGTATCATAATTGTACACTCACTTCAACTCTATACCTTTGTAATAAGCATTTATTGCAATACAATTTTTAAAAGTACAAAAATTTACTTTAATAAAATCAATACAGTCCCCCTTTAGGGGATAGGGTTATGATCAAAATTGAATACCCTCCATATCAGCCAAAAATAAAAACGGAAGGACTTAAAGAATTCATCTTTGATGAAGTTCGAAAGCGTTGGATCCTGCTTACACCGGAAGAATGGGTGCGGCAGAATTTTCTGCAATACCTGGTCCATGTCAAAAAATACCCTGCTTCTTTAATTGCTGTTGAAAAAGAAATAAAATTGGGCGAATTGAAAAAACGCTTTGATATCGTTGTTTATGATGCCCACACAAAACCATGGATGATCGTTGAGTGTAAAGAAATGAATGTAGTACTGGATAAATCTGTACTGGACCAGGTATTGCGTTATAATATATCACTTGATGTACCCTACCTGGTTATTACCAATGGCAGCTATTGTATGGCATTGTCATTACAGGATAATATGATGACAGAAATTGACAACCTGCCTGATCCCTGATGCTTATTCCCCGATCTTTTCTATTTCTTCAACCAGGGTGGGATGTTTTTCATTTTGATATGGCCATTGATTTTGCAGCCTGGCATAAATAAAATATACTACAATACCGCTACCGAAAACAATAAGAAAAGACTTGATCACCTGGAATCCTGTTGAATAAAATACAAAAAGCCACATGGCGACGGCCAGGATCACGGTCAGTGGGTACAAAGGCATTTTATACGGTAAATGGGCTTTCCCATTTCTTTTGCGAAGCAAAACAACCCCAACAGCCTGGCCTATGAACTGTACAATGATACGCATAGCAAGTATACCACTGATCACATCACTCATACGGAACAATAAACTGAATATAAATCCTAACGCAGCTATTACCAATAAAGAAACATAGGGGAAATTCCGGGTGGGATGTAATTTACCGAACACTTTAAAAAAAGCTCCGTCAACAGCTGCGGCATAAGGCACCCTTGAATATCCAAGCATTACAGCAAATAGAGAAGCCAGGGCCACCCACAGGATCATAACCGTAATGATATTGGCAGCTGAATGTCCATACAGCCGTTCAATAAATGTACTTACTACAAAATTGTTGATCCCTGCATCCTGCCATAGTTTTATTTCCTGCCAGGATATAACACTGCTTACACTCATGTTCATGGCAATGTATAAAACGGCAATGCCGATAACAGAAATGAACATACTGCGGGGGATGTTCCTTCCGGGGTTTTTTATCTCGGCACCCAAATGACAAACATTATAATAACCGAGGTAGCTGTAAATGGACTTGATGCAGGCTTGGCCAAATGCAAATGAAGCCAGTTGGCCCCAGCTGAAATCAGCATTAATATCTTTAAGTGGTTGTAAAAAATTACCATGGGCGATGCCACCAACAATGATCCAGCCAATGGTTAGAATTACCCCGGTCCAGAGCATTACGGCAATTTTTCCGATGCTGTCTATCTTGCGATATAATAAAACAGTTACTACAACAATAACAGCAGCAGATA